>JAJDVR010000146.1 GCA_022826025.1 Gemmatimonadota bacterium
TCAGCCCTTCGCCGAACTCGGTCATGCCGGAGCAGCGCCCTGCCGGCGCGTTCGTCCCCGTCCCCGAAGTCGTCCCGTTCCACCCGGGGAACCGGGGCCCGCCTCGCATCCAGAAGCCCAAAGCATGGCCGAGTCTACCGGGTTTCGAGATGGAGTGTCAAGCGACGCCGCGCGAGGGCGGGACGCGGGCGGGTGCCCTACTCGGAAGAGGCTTCGGGCGCGTGCGGGGAACTCCCGGAGGAATCGCCCCGCTCACTGCGCGCCTCCCCGTCACCCTCCTTCGGCTCGCGCGAACTCTCCCTGCGCTCACCGGGGCCGTTCAGGTCCCGAAGGAACTTCTGTCCGGCCGCCGAGACGTTGGAGAGGCCGCGGTCCGCGGCTGCCAGGAGCTGGAACGCTTCCCGGATGACGGCCGGCCTGACGGTTCGCTTGCGCAGGCTGTCCTCGAGTCTTTCGGCGAAGCGCTGGAACCCGGTGGGCTCCTGCTCGCCTTCCCGCTCGCCGTACTTCTCCTCCAGGAACTCGATGTAGTCCAGGACCTGGTAGATCTGCCGGTCGGGCAGGCTCTCGATCTTTCTCAGCAGCCGGTTGCGCAGGGCATCATGCATTCGCGTTCATCCTTTCCAGAGTCCCCGGCGCCCTACGGAAGGCCCACCTGTCGAGTTCCCGGTGCTCGCTTCCCCTCCAAACCTTGCTGCGGGTCCGGAACCGCGTATCCTTCTGGCAGGGCTGCAGAGCCCGGGCAACCATCCCGCGACACATCCCGTAGTGTGCGCGGTTTCAACATACAACCGAATGCGGGAATCCGCGTAGATGGCCTATCTGCCCCTGAGAAGCGTTCCCGTCACCGGCGAGGCGAGAGAGGTCTATCATCGCTGGCTGCAGGGCATCGACGACGAGCTTTCGCGCGCCGACTGCAACCGGCGCGAACTCTGCCGGCGGGTGCTGACCGACATCTATCGTCCGTGGGGAGCCGCCCCCTCAGGTCTGTCGCGACTATTCGAAGAGGCGCTGAACGACACGGAGCGCGTCCAGCTCCTTCAGATGGATCCGGCCAATGTCACCGTCGAACCGGAACACTACGCCGACATCGACACGAAGCGGTACGCCCGGGTCAAGCCCCTGCTCTGGATGTGGGAGATGTTCGACCGCAGCCCGCTGGGCGAGAACCTCTACCTGGGTGTGCTCTTCCGGCGCATCCTGGCCCGGCGCATCTTCCGCCGCTGCGGCAGGGACTTCAAGGCATTCCACCAGGTCAGGTTCTCCTTCGGCTACAACATGGAGGTGGGAGACGGAGTGGTCGTGCACCGGCATGTGCTGCTCGACGACCGCGGCGGCATCCGGCTCGGGCGCGGCGCCTCGGTTTCCGACTACTCGAACATCTACAGCCACAGCCACGATGTCGTGAACTCCCCCGAGATCACGAACCGGATGACGGTGGTCGGGGCGGGCGTGCGCATCGCGTACCACGCCACCATCCTCACGGGCGTGACCCTCGCCGACGACAGCATGATCGGCGCGGGAGCGTTGGTGTCCCGGGACACCGAACCAGGCGCCGTGTACGCGGGGATTCCGGCCAAACTGGTGCGAAGGAAGCCCGATCTGCCGAGGAAGACCGCGCCGCCCGATCCGTTCGCGGGAATGTTCAACGGGTAGCTCCTTTCCGAGCCCCGTCGGGATTCGCACGACCGGCGCCTGGAGCGCGCTTCCAGGCAGCCCCAGGCCCTCAGACATCCCAGCCAATGCTCCAGCGCTTCGACGAACGCAACCGCGACCTGATCGTCAACATCAACGGCCGGCTCGTGCACCGGGACGACGCGGGAGTGAGCCCCTTCGACTCGGTCGTGCAGGGCGGCGATGCGGTCTGGGAAGGACTGAGGCTCTATGATGGACGGATCTTCAAGCTGGAGGAGCACCTGGCGCGGCTGCGCTCCTCGGCGCTTGCGCTCGCCTTCGCGGAGATTCCCTCGAACGAGGAGATCGTCGAGGAAGTCCGGCGTACGCTGACAGCGAACCGGATGCGGGACGGAGTCCACATCCGGCTCACGCTCACCCGGGGCGTGAAGTACACCAGCGGCATGGATCCGCGCCTCAACCGGTCCGGCCCCACTCTGATCGTGCTGGCCGAACACAAGGCCCCCGTCTACGACCGTTCGGGGCTCCGGCTCGTGACCAGCGCCCTCCGGAGGTTCGACCCGGATGCGCTCGATCCGAAGATCCACCACGCCAACCTGCTCCAGTCGATCCTGGCCAAGATCGAAGCCAACGCCGCCGGCGCCGACGACGCGCTCATGCTCGACCGGCGCGGGTTCATCGCCGAGACCAACGCCACCAACTTCTTCATCGTGAGCGGCGGGGTCGTAATGACCGGCCGGGCGGTAGCATGTCCCGAAGGGATCACGCGCGCGACCGTCCTGGCGCTGTGCGCGGAAAACGGCATTGCGGCGCGGGTGAAGGACCTCTCCCTGACGGAAGCGTACCGCGCCGACGAGGCCTTCTGCACGGGCACGATGGGCGAGCTGGCCAGCGTGACCGAGATCGACGGGCGCACGATCGGAGGCGGTGAGCCGGGCCCGATGACGGCAAGGCTGAGCGACTTGTTCCGGGAGCTGACCGCGCACGCGGGAACTGTCATCGCGAGAGAGAGGAAACCGGTGGCACGAGGCGGGAATGCCGCCGGCTGACCAGCGCCGCGGGGAGTCGTCGCCTCGATCCGGTTCCCCCGCGCAGCGGTCGAGCGGCTCGGTGACGGTCACGAGGGAGCAGCTTGAGCGCGTAATCCTGCGCGCTTCGGATCTCCAGTTCCGCCGGTCCAAGCCGGCCGAAGGGGAGCTTCGAGCGGGCGAGGTGGTGCAGATCGGCGCGGAGGTCGGGATTGAGGAGCGGTACATCCGACAGGCTCTCGCCGAGATCGAAGCCGCCTCGCTCGTCCCCGCTGCGCCTCCGGACGAAGGACTGGCGCGGCGGATCGCAGGTCCCGCGATCGTGAGTACGAGCCGGGTGGTGCCCGGAAGCCCGGCGGAGGTCGAAGCGAATCTCGAATCCTATCTGCGACACGAGGAGCTTCTCAGGCAGGTGCGTTCACGATCCGGCGGATCGCGCTGGGAGCCGGGGAGCGGCCTCGTCCACCAGGTACGCCGCTCCCTTGACGTGGGAGGGCGCCGGTACACGCTCGCCAGGGCGCGTGACCTCCAGATCCGCGTGGCGGCCCTGGAGAGCGGCTGGTCACTCGTTACGCTGACAGCCAACATCGGCAACCTTCGGGCGCAACGGCTCGCCGGCTGGTTCACGGGATTGGGGTTGGCCGGTGCGGCCGGCGGTTTCGGCCTGTTCATGGCGACAGGAGGCGGTGCCCTGCCGCTCCTGGGCGGACTCGCGGTCCTCTCGGGGTTCGCGACCCTCGCGACAGTCTCCGCGCGCGCCGGGTTGCGGAAGGCCGGGCAACGGACGACACTCGCACTGGAGGGCCTTCTGGACCGGCTGGAACGCGGCGAGAATCTTCGGAACGAGGAGGAGCCATGGCACCGGAAGCTCCTGCGCTGAGCGAGGAAACAAGATGCTCGACACCTGTCTCTCACGCCGCCGTTTTCTTCAGACCACGACGCTCGCGATCGGCGGCCTGGGCATCGGCGCCTGCCGGCCGGACGGCGGACCCGCGCCGACCCCGTTGCGAATCCTCATCCTGGGAGGTACCGGCTTCGTCGGCCCCAACCAGGTAAGGACAGCCCTTGCACGGGGGCACGAAGTCACCCTCTTCAACCGGGGCATCACCAACCCGGAGCTGTTCCCCGACCTCGAGACCCTGATCGGCGACCGGGACGGCGACCTGTCGGCGCTGGAGGGGCGCTCGTGGGACGTGGTCATCGACAATTCGGCCAACCTCCCCCGCTGGGTGCGGCTCTCCACCGAGGCGCTGCGCGGCTCCGTCGGGAAATACCTCTTCGTGTCCTCGACCGGCGTCTACATCCCCTACCTCACCACCGACATCCGCGAGGGAGCTCCGGTCGACACCATCGATGACCCGGAGACCGAGGTCGTCAACGGCCGCACCTTCGGCGCCCTGAAGGCTCTTGCGGAGGGGGAGGCCCGCGACGCCTTCCCTGACACCCACCTGGTCCTGCGCCCGACCTACATCATCGGACCCGGCGACCCGACCGACCGCTACAGCTACTGGCCGGTGCGGCTGGCGCGCGGCGGCGAAGTCCTCGCGCCCGGAACCCCCGACGACCCCATGCAGCACGTCGACGTGCGCGACCTGGCCGCCTTCATGATCAAGTCCCTGGAGGACGACCTTGCGGGCACCTACAACGTGGTCGGTCCGCGCGAGCCGCTCACGATGGGCGGCCTGCTCGAACGTACGCGCGCGGCCGTGGGCTCCGACGCCACCCTCACGTGGGTGGACGCGGCCTTTCTGGAGGAGCAAGGCCTTTCGGCCCTGACCTACTGGACCGAGCCGGCGGGCGACTACCTGGGCATGATGCAGGTCAACGGCGACAAGGCCTTCGACGCAGGCTTCGCGATGCGCCCGCTTGAGGACACCGCCCGCGACACGCTGGAGTGGTTCAACGCCCAGGATGCGGAACGGCAGGAGTTGCGGTCGGGGCTTTCGCCGGAGCGGGAAGCGGAGTTGCTGGCGGCGTTTCGAGGGTGAGGGAGGGGTGATACTACTAGACATGCTTGGATGATACTATCCGAGCAAGAGCCGCGTGATGCCAATGCCTGGTTTTGAGGTGACAGGGCTTCCAGATCGAACCTCGCTTCCCAACACCTTCTTATCCGAGCCGGCTCGTGCTTGTCATGGACCGCTGGAACGTTGACTCGGCTGAAGAGCCGCGTAGGCCTCGTAAGTCTTCGGTCCGGGGACAGACTTGATGCGCTCCCAAGCCGCCACGGCATCGGCCCGGCTCTTGCCCCTGTTCGCTGGGTCCGTCCAGAAATCCGTGATGAAGTTGTTGAATCGAGCGGCGGGGATCCGCGGCAGGCGGCCCGCCGAACGCATGAGCTCCAATAATCGATTGCCGAGGTCCGCGTAGGTGATGCGCTGGCCTGACTGAAGTTGCGTGCGGCGCCATTCGTTGAGCCAGTACCACTGGCCCGACTTGTCTCTTAGCGCCGGGACGCGCGCGTGCACGAAGTCTCGCAGGAAGGCCTTCGTCCTGCGGTCGTCGACGTAGGCCCGGACGATGGTTTCCGCCGCCAGCCTGTCGCGCGACTCGCCGGACCGTCGACCGGGCACGGGTTTGGTCAGCGGAGCGGTCCCCGTTCGAAGAAAGTCCCGGATAAGCGCCTCAAGCTCAAGCTTCCGCCGTCGGCCTACGGCGATGCCGAGTTGGCGCGCGAAGGTCTTGAGTTCTGCAGCATAGAAGTAGCCGTCGTCGAACTCCTCGACCGACATGGAGGCATGGAGCTTCGCCATTCCACTCTCCGGCGACAGCGCTGGTGGAAAGGTCGGCCCGGACGGCGAGGGCACGCCCGGCAAACCGCACAACCGTGGACACAGTAGTTACTGGATTCTGCCGGTGGAGTGCAACGGTGTGGTCAATCCGCATCTGCGGCCGCCCTCTGCTGGGAGGAGCTCAGGTACGCGAGGAACGGTGCGAACACGCACGCGGTGGCCAGCGTATGTCCGAGCGCGGTTCGGGTTCCGAGGACTTCGAGCGCGGTGGTCGGGCGGCATTGAATCCGCGTCGGCGGGAGTTGGGTACGCGAGTACATCCAGAGTAGCTGGGAAAGATCCGCGGGGCCTCCGTCATGCGTACCCATCGATCCCCCCCTACCCCGGCATCCTCCGGAACAGCCTCAGCACCGACCAGAACGCCAGCGCGTACATCACCGCCCCAAGCAGGAACGGCGCCCCGGGCAGTTCGACCGGCGCGCTCGCGGAGGTGAAGTAGCTGAACAGCCCCGCCGTGAAGATCAGGGGCGCCACGATGCTGGTGAGGCTCATGAGTGACTGGATGCCGCCCTGGACCTTGCCCTGGTCCTCGGGAGGGACGGAGCCCGCCACCAGGCTCTGGATCGCAGGGCCAGCGACGCCCGAGATCGATCCGAACACGATGCACGCGAGCAGCATCCAGCCGGCCGTCGCCAGCCCATAGCCAACGAAGGTGACCACCGCCCAGATGAGGCCGTAAAGGACCGCCCGGCGTTCGCCGATGCGCTTGATTACGGGCTGGACCAGCCCGCCCTGCACGATCGCCGACATGATCCCCACCAGCGCCAGCGACAGGCCGTTCGCCCGCTCGTCCCACCCGAACTTGTGGCCGGTGTACAGAACCCAGACCGTCTCGAGCCCGCGCTGCGCGAGGATGACGAAGACGAACGCCGCGGTAAGGCCCGCAACCAGAGGATACGACTTCAGCACGTGCACGCTCCCGACCGGGTTGGCCTTGCGCCAGCGGAAGACATCGCGCTTCTCCGGGGGCAGTGATTCCGGCAGGACGAAGAAGCCGTAGAGCCAGTTCACAAGCGCGAGCCCTGCGGAGGCGAAGAAGGGCAGCCGCAGGTCGATGCTTCCGAGCAGACCGCCTATGGCGGGACCGAAGATGAAGCCGAGCCCGAACGCCACGCCGATGAGCCCGAAATTCCGCGCGCGGTTCTCCGGCCTCGACACGTCGGCGATGTAGGCGTTGGCGGTGGTGGCGCTGGCCCCCATCACGCCCGCGATCAGGCGGCCGGCGAAAAGCCAGCCGATGGTTGGCGCGAAGCCCATGACGAGGTAATCGATCCCGAGCCCGAAGAGAGAGATCAGGATGACCGGGCGGCGTCCCACCCGGTCCGACAACGCCCCGAGAAGCGGTGCGAACACGAACTGGGTAACCGCGTAGGTGGCGGCGAGGACGCCGTACCAGCGCCCGGCCAGCGCGGAGCTGCCGCCCACGAACTCGCGGATCAACTCCGGCAGGATGGGGATGATGATCCCGATCCCCAGCATGTCGATGAAGACCGTGATGAGGATGAAGATCATCGCGGCCTTGCGGCGCTGTCCGGAGGACCTCACCACGGGATCGGCGCCGAAGGCGGAGGGTCAGGAGGGCTGGTTCGCGAAGTCCGGGAGCCGAGCTCGCGGAGACTCGGGATCAGCCCCTAGCAGGACACGCAGTTGTTGTTGTTCTTCGACCCCAGGCGCTCCAGCAGAGCGATGGTGGACGGGAACGGCTGCACGCGCTGCACCGGACCGTTGGCCATGTCGGCGGTGGTCTGGCCCCTGCGGCTCAGCACCGTGACGTCGGCGCCGTGCTCCACCAGATAGAGCACCAGCTCGTCATCGCCCCGGGACGCGGCGTGATGGAGAGCCGTGTAGGCGTTGGCGTCGCGCGCGTTGACGTCCGCGTTGGCTTCCTCCACCAGGAACTTCACCGCCGCGAGCCAGTTGTCGGGGACGTATCGGTGCGCGTTGCCGGCGAAGGACTGGCCGTAGCCGACGCCGGATGCGGCGTGGATCGGGAAGATGGCGGGCCCGCCCACGGGGACGGGCGGAACCCCTGAAAGATCCTCGTCGTCGCCCCGTCCATAGCCCTCCTGAGCGGGCTCTTCCTCGTCCTCGTCCGTCTCGCCCTCGGCCTCGCCGGCTTCTTCCTCGGCAACCTCCTCACCCTCCACGGCAGCCTCGCCGGCTTCTTCCTCGACCGCCTCCTCACCCTCCACGGCTCCCTCACCTTCGGCAGCCTCGGCGACCGCTTCCTCCGCCAGCGTCGGCTCCGGGGGCGGCGGGGGACGGCGGCGGCGGCGCTGCGGCGGCTTCATGGTGGGGATGTCGGGGTCGGCTCCGTGCTCCATGAGCAGCCGCATCGCGTCGACATCGAGGGCGTAGGCGGCCCGCCAGAACGGCGTCGCGCCCTGCAGGTTGATGCCACTGCCGCGCAGCACGCCGAAGGTGTACTCCATGAACCAGAGGTGGGCCTTCAGGCGCACGTTGGGATCAGCCCCGGCTTCCAGCAGGGCTTCCAGCATCTCCAGGTGAGTCGCGTCCTGCCGCAGATGCTCGGTGGGGTGCGCGTACGAGGCCCGGGGCGCCCACTGCCGCTCCAGCACGGCGAAGAGCGGGGTCGTGCCCGCGTGGCTCGCGAGGTTGGGGTCGGCGCCATGTTCGAGCAGGGTCAGGGCCAGATCGAACTGACCGTTCACGGCCGCCATGAGGATTGGCGAGGTCTGGTCGCCGTCGGAAACCTGGTTGACGTCCGCGCCGGCATCGAGCAGCGCCAGCGTCGCCTCCAGATGGCCTTGCCGGATCGCGTGCAGGAGCGGCGTCAGTCCGCCCCACGCACCAACCATCTGGGCGTAGGACATCGGACGCGGCTCTTCCCGCTCGTCTTCGTCGGACTCTGCCTCCTCCGCCTCGGTGTCGGCTTCCTCCGGCTCGTCGCCTTCGTCGGACTCGTCGCCTTCCTCCGCCTCGCCGGATTCCTCGTTCTGTTCGGCGGCATCGTCTTCCGCCTCGGGCGCCGCGTCGGCCTCGGTCCCGGATTCCTCGCCCTCTTCTTCCTCCGCCTCGACCTGGCCTTCCTGGTTGGCCATAGTGCGCCCGTCGCTCGCCGGATCGGGCACGTCGGGCCACCTGCGCTGGATCTCGCGCGATGCCTCTATGGCCGCCTGCACCTGGCTGGGGGTGGGCTGCCAGTCGGGACCGCCGCCCTCCTTCTCCTTGAAGTCCGCGAGGAACTCGCTCAGGCGGCGCTCGGCGGCGGCATCCGCCCGCTCCTGCTCCGCCACGTCCACCGACCAGGCCGCGAGCGACTGATCGGCGCCGGCTCCCAGCAGCACCTTCATGGCCGCTACCCGGTTGTTGGCGGCGGCGAAGATCAGGGGGGTCTGGCCCCAGGCGCCCTCGCGTCCGTTCACGTCCGCGCCGGCTTCCACCAGCTCGGCCACCACCGCGGGATCGCCGGTGGCCGCCGCCAGGTGGAGAGGCGTCGCGCCCGAATTGGTCGTGCTCGCGTTGGGGTCGCTGCCCGCGTCCAGAAGCACCTCGACCACGGTCGCGCCCGCGCCCCGCGCCGCCAGGTGAAGGGGGGTGTAGTGCCCGATGCGGGTGCCCGCGTCCACGCGCGCGCCCGCATAGAGCAACACGTCCGCGAGTTCGGCGTCTCCGTGCTCGGCGGCCCAGTGGAGCGCAGTCATGCCGTCGCCCTGGGGCGCATTCACGTCCGCGCCTTCCCGCAGCAGGCGCCGCACAGCCTCCAGGTCGCCCCGCGCGGCCGCGTCCGCCACCGGCGCGTCGGACCAGCCGCCGCCCAGCAGCAGCAGGGGCACGATCGCCATCCCCAGGAAGCGCGCGCGCCCGCGGCTTCCCATCGGCCGCGCGGTCTTCATGACGTCACCGGCACGGTCAGGGAGAACTCGCCGGTTGCATCTCCGAAGGTGACCACATCCTCGTGGCCGAGCTTGTGCAGCAGGGTGGTGAACACGTTCGCCATGGGCGTTCCGTCCGGGGCCTTCAGGTGCAGGTTGCCCTCCAGCTGGCCGTTGGCCCCACCCAGGATCACCAGCGGGCACCGCCGGTGGTTGTGCAGGTTGGCGTCCCCCATGGGCGAGCCCCAGATGATCATGGACCGGTCCAGCAGGCTCGCCTCCCCGTCCATCGTCTCCTGCAGCCGCTCCAGCAGGTACGCCAACTGTCCCGTGCGCCACTGGCAGATCGTGTTGAATTCGAGGATGGCCTCCTCGTTGCCGCCGTGGTGAGAGGCGGGATGGAAGGCCCGGTCCGAACCGCTCTCCGGGAACCTGCGGTTGGAGGCGTCCCGGCCCATCTTGAGCGAGGCCACACGGGTTGCGTCCGTCTCGAACGCCAGCACCTGCAGGTCGATGAGGAGACGCATGTGCTCGGCGAAGGAGTCGGGCACGCCCGGAGGCGCACCGGGCAGTTCGCGCGGGGCCCCGCTGGTGTTGCGCTCCTCCACCCGCTCGATGCGCCGCTCGATCTCGCGCACGCTGTCCAGGTAGCGATCGACCCTCTGCAGGTCCACCGCGCCCAGCTGACGCCGAAGGTCGGCCACCTCGCCCGCGACCCAGTCCAGGATGCTCCCGTGGGTCCGGCGCCGGCGCGCTCGCTCATCGGCGCTCCCGCCCGCCCCGAACAGCATGTCGAACGCGGCGCGCGGGCTGCGGATCATCGGCAGCGGGAGGTCGGGCGACGCCCAGCTGATCGAGTCCATGTACGAGCACGAGTAGTTGTAGTCGCAGCCGCCCCCCGAGTCCGTGGGCTCGATGCTGAGCTGAAGCGAAGGGAGCACCGTGTCCTGGCCGAAGCGCTGGGCGTGAAGCTGATCCAGAGAGGTTCCGCAGTAGATGTCGGAGCCCTGGGTCTGCTTCGGATGCGACTGGGTCAGGAACACCGCGCTGGAGCGGAAGTGGTCGCCGCCCACCTCCGGCGGCGCGAAGGCCTCCGCCATGCGCACGTCGGTGTTGCTGATGATGGTCATGTAGTCACGCCACGGCTCGAGTCCCTTCAGCACGTTGACGTCGCTGAGCTCGAAGTCGCGCCCCTGCGTGACGGGCGCGAACAGATGCTGCCTGGCGCCCCACTCGTTGCAGCCGGGGACGCCGTGCACCTCCTCGATGCAGATCAGCCGTGTCGGCTCGCCGGCCGCGCGCCCGCGCGCAATACCGGCGGGAATCATCGCGTCCAGCAGCGGAAGCGCGAGGGTGGCGCCCGCCCCGCGCAGGAAGGTGCGCCGAGGAAGAGCCTTGCTGGTCAGAACATGCATGCCACGATCCAGGATGAAGGATGATGGACGCGGGCCCGCCCGTGCCGTCTACGGCCGAGGGCGCGGTTCGCGGTCATATCAGTTGAATGTATCCCGGGCCCCGCTGTTTTCGCCATCGGCGAGCGCGAGCGCCTGCTTCATGCGGAACGCGTCGCTCATCACCACTCCGACGATGAAGGACGACATGCGATAGTCGTTCCGCTCGGCCTCGCGCGCGATGGCGCGAACGGCAGGCTGGTCCCGATAGTCGATCCCCCGTCCCAGCCCGTAGGCCATCAGGCTCTCGGTGAACTGCCGCACCAGCGGAATGGGGCGCTTCAGAAGGACGCGCGAGAGGTCGCTCGGAGTCTCGATCTCGGTCCCGTCGTAATAGGTGCTCCGGGTGTCGAGCGGCGTGCCCTCTTCGCGGATCCGCCACTGGCCGGTCACGTCGAAGTTGTCGAGCGCCAGCCCGATGGGGTCGATCAGGTTGTGGCAGGAGGAGCAGTCGGGGTTGTCGCGGTGGGCCTCCAGCCGCTCGCGCGTGGTCAGGACCTTGCCGTCACGCGCGCTCGCGGTCTCCTCCAGGTCGGGGATGCCAGGGGGCGGAGGCGGCGGCGGCGTACCCAGCAGCACCTCCATCACCCACAGGCCACGCAGCACCGGTGAAGTACGGTTTCCGAGCGAGGTCTGGACGAGCATGCTGCCGTGGCCCAGGATGCCGCGCCGGCGATCGTCGGGATAGCCCACACGACGGAACGCCTCGCCCTGCACCCCCTCGATGCCGTAATGACGCGCCAGCCGCTCGTTCACGAAGGTGTAGTCGGCGCTGTAGAGCTCCAGCAGGCTCCGGTCCTCGCGGATCAGGTTGTGGAAGAACAGCTCGCTCTCGCGCCGCATCGCGTCGGCGAACTGGCGGCTGTAGTTGGGGAAGCGGAACGCGTCCGGGCTGACCAGTTCCACGTCCTGCAGGCGCAGCCACAGTGAAGCGAAGCGGGTGGCCAGCGCCTCCGAACGGGGATCGGCCAGCAGCCGGCGCGCCTGGGCCTCGAACCGGGCGGGATCGGAGAGCGCTCCGTCGCGCGCCGCGGCCACCAGCTCGGCGTCCGGGCCGGCGCCCCAGAGGAAGAAGGACAGGCGCGCCGCAAGATCTTCGCCTGCGAGCGGATAGATCTCCCCGGGCGCCACGTTCTCGGGCTCCCGCTCCATCCGGAAGAGGAAGTGCGGACTCGAGAGGATCGCTTCGAGCGCGGTGCGCACGCCGGCTTCGAAGCCTCCGTCCTCCGAACCCATCTCGTAGAAGACGAGGAGATCGCTCACCTCACCCGCGTCCACGTCGCGGCCGTAGGCCTCCGCCGCGAGCCGGGACACGATCTCGTGGGCGCAGGGCCGCTCCTCGGCGGCCGCCGTGGGCCGGCAGGAGAAGACCCGCCGCCGGGCATCGAAATCCGAGACGCCCGTGGAGTTGTGCGGCCCTTCGACCGTCAGGCTCATCATGTGCGGGAGCGACGTGGTCCCGTAGCTGGTCTCGGTACCGGTCAGGGACCAGTCGTTGGGGCGGATCAGGTCCTCGTAGGGACCGTCCATCTGGCGGACGAAGGCGGCGGTGAGCCGGTGCTCGCCGGCGCGCAGGGGGATGGGGTCGGTGCGCACCGGGAAGCCCTTGCGCCCCTGGAAGTCGATGTCGCCCCCGTAGCGCAGCAGCGCCACCCGCTCCCCGTTGACGGAGATGTCGATGTCGTGATCGCGCTCGCCCCAGCCCGACATGAAGCTCATCGAGAAGATGTATTCGCCGTCCGCGGGGAAGGAATGCAGGACGCTCACGCCTCCCCGGGTGCCGAAGGGCGCGCCTTCCACCCGCTCCCATTCGTGCTGGGACACGGAGGGCGGGTTGCCGTACGTGACCGACGTGGTGGCCGCGTCGCGATCACCGATGGCACGGCGCGCGATATCGCTGGCGGCGGCCAGGTAAGCGTCCATCAGGGTGGGGGTGAGCGTCTGCGCCTCTGCGTTGTTGTCGAAGCTCTCGCTGATGCGGTCGGGCGGGAGCCAGTCCTCCGGGTCGACCGTGAGGCCCAGCAGGTCGTGGATGACGCGGGCGTACTCGGCGCGGTTGAGGCGCTGGAAGGGGCGGGTGCCCGCGTACGGGCGGGCCGCCGCGGCCTCGTCCACCACATCCTCCAGGTACTGCGCCAGCGCGACCAGGGTGTCGTCGGCGGGTCGGCGTGAGCCGGGAGGCGGCATCATGCCCGCGCGCAGCTTGCGGATCATGCGCTCCGCGACTTCGGCGTTCTCGTCGGCGCGGGTTACGTCGAACCCCTCCAGCGACAGGTTGCCGCGCATGCGCCGCTCGCTGTGACAGCGGGTGCAGTAGCGCTCGATGACGTCTTCGACCGGGACGGAGCCCAGGTCGGCGGGGAGCACCGGATGGGTGCCGTCGTATGCGGGATTCGCCTCAGGGGCAGGCTCGAGCGTCGACTCGGACGAGTGGGCGGGTCCGGCGTCGCGTGCTCCACCCGCGAACAGCACCACACCGCCCAGCGCCACCGCGGCAGCAACAGCCTTCATCACATCTCCTCCCTCAAGCGGGCACTCGTGCCGGGCAACCCTCTAACTTAACGAAGCCTGCCAGCGGGAAAAGGTTGAGAGGCCGCTTGCAGGGCTTCCCGGCAACCTCTCATCTTGCACCACGGCGCTTTCTTCGCAGTGACGGGAAAGGCGGACTCATGAATGACCTGTGCAGGCTCCTGTCGGGTGCCCTGATCGTGTGCCTTCTGTCGTCAGCCCGGCTTGCAGCCCAGGAAGGCGCGATCGCCGGCCGGGTGACGGACATGGAGACGGGAGCGCCGGTGGCTTCCGCGTCCGTCCAGGTCCTGGGCCAGAGCGCGACCACTGCTCTCACCGACGCCTCCGGCGAATTCCGGCTGGCCGTGCCGGCCGGAAGCCATTCCCTGCTGGTGACGCTCATCGGCTACGAAAGCGCGCGCACGGACGGCGTGACGGTCGAGGCCGGAAGCACCGCTTCTGCCGCCATCCGGCTTCGCTCGCGCGCGCTGGTGCTTAACCAGCTTGTGGTGACCGTATCCCGCCGCGAGGAGAAGGAGCTCGACGCCCCGGCCTCCGTCTCCACCCTGACGAACCAGCAGATCTCCCGCATCATCGCGCGCACCCCCGCGGATCACGTGAAGACGCTCCCCGGGGTCGACATCGCCAGCACGGGACTCACCCAGAGCTACGCGGTCGTGCGCGGCTTCAACAACGTCGCCTCCGGACGCCTCCTGAGCATCGTAGACAACCGCTATGCGCGCATCCCGGCGCTCCGCATCAACGCGATCAACATGATCCCGACCACCGACATGGACATCGAGCGCATCGAGCTGGCGCGCGGCCCGGGCGCGGCGCTCTACGGTCCCAACGCGGCCGAGGGCGTCATGCACATCATCACGTATTCGCCCATCGACAGACCGGGAACCACGGTCTCGCTCGGCGGGGGCGAGCGGTCGGTCGTGCAGTTCCTGCTGCGTAGCGCGCACGCGGTCTCGGACCGGTTCGGGTTCAAGGTTTCGGGCCAGTATCTCCGGGGGAAGGACTGGGAATACGAGGATCCCTGGGAGGTGCAGGCGCGAGCGGAACAACCCGGCCACCCGCGCATCGGCGTGCGCAATCCTCTCAACGAGCGCTTCTTCGGCGACCTTCGCGCCGACTATCGCTTCGCGGAAGATGGAGAGTTCATCGTTTCGGGCGGGCTCAACAACTCGTTGAGCAGCATCAACCTCACCTCGGTCGGCTCTGCCCAGACACACGACTGGCAGTACCGCTACGGCCAGGCCCGGCTGCTGAAGGGGCGTCTGTTCGGACAGATCTTTCTGAATCAGACGCACTCCGGCGACAACAGCTTTCTGCTGCGCAGCGGCGACCTCATCAGCGACCGGTCCCGCACCCTGGCCGCGCAACTGCAGCACGGCTTCGATCCCGGCGACCGGCAGAGCTTCACCTACGGAATCGACTGGCAGCGCATCGAGCCCCGCTCCCAGGGCACCATCTACGGGCGCAACGAAGACGACGACATCCTGATCGAGGCGGGCGCCTACCTGCACTCCGAGACGCGCCTGGGAGACCGGTTGGATCTGGTGACCGCGTTCCGCGTCGACGACCACAACCGTCTGACCGGGCTCAACTTCTCGCCGCGGGCCGCCCTCGTCTTTCGTCCGGCCGAAGGCCAGAACCTGCGCCTGACGTACAATCGGGCCTTTGTGACTCCCTCCACCGCGTCGCTGTTCTTCGACATCAGGACGGGCAGCCTGCCGATCGCGCCGGGCATCGGCTACACCCTGCGCGCCTTCGGCGTCCCGGGCGACGGGTTGAGCTTCTCGGACCAGTGCCCCGGCGGACTGATGGACTACTGCATGCGCTCGCCCTTCATGCCGGGCCAGCTGCCCGCGAACGCCGCGCCCTTCTGGGATGCGCTGGTGACGCAGTTCGCTCCCCGGACGCTGCAACAGCTCCTCCTGGGACCCGGCAGTCTTCCCGGCGACCCGGCGCTGGGCACGGTCTTCCGGCGCTTCGACCCGAACGCCCTGGGTCCCGAGGGAGGCGAGATCTTCCCACTCGACCCGGGACCGGAGGCGGTTCCCCCCCTCGTCGTCACGACCTTCAACACCCTCGAGGCCGGCTACAAGGGTCTGGTTCAGGACCGTGTGAGGCTGGCGGCCGACGTGTATTTCGCGAACGTCGAGAACTTCGTCAGCGCGCTGGACGTGGAATCCCCGAACGTCTTCCTCGACCCGGCCTCCACCGGCGCGTTCCTGCAGAGCCGGCTCGGCCCGCTGGTCCAGGCGGGGATGGTGACGCCTGATCAGATCGCCGAGCTCACCGCGGGCCTGGTGGCCGTGCCGCTTGGGGTCGTCACTCCGGACCAGTTCAGCGTTCCCGACATGATCGTGACCAGCCGCAACTTCGGATCCGCCAGCTACTGGGGAGCCGATTTCTCCGCCCAGTACCTGGTATCCGACCGGGTGAGCCTGACGGCCGGATACTCCTTCCAGAATACGGATTGCTTCGACTTCGACGAAGACGGCCACTGTCCCGGCCAGGACGACCTCGCCCTCAACGCCCCGCGCCACAAGGGCTCCCTCGGCTTCGCCTACACCGACCGCGCCGCGGGCTTCACCTTCGACGGACGCTGGCGCCTGTCCGATGGCTTCGACATGAGTTCAGGCGTCTTCAGGGGGCGAGTGGACGCCTATCAGGTCGTGGACGTTACCGCCGGTTATCAGCTTCCCTTCCAGCCGAACACGCGCCTCGAACTCACGGTCTACAACGCGCTCGGCAACCTGCACCAGGAGTTCGTGGGCGCCCCGGAGCTGGGCCGGCTGGCGCTGGTGAGGGTGCGCTACGACTTCTGAGGAACGCGGGGATCCGAGTGTGCGATTGCCGCCGGGTCCTGATCCTTTCTCGCCCCCCCGCTCGCTGGCTCGTTGCCGCTTCGCCCGTGGGATTCGTGCCGAAACACCCGCTGAACATGCGCCGAATCACCCGTTGTAATTGTGCCGAAACACCCGTTGACTTCTTGCCGAATCGCCCGTTAGATTGATTCCCATTCGTATTTAATATCAATATTTGCAGTTGCTTAGGAGATTCACTCCGACTTGGGATCAGTTCGGTGCGATACCTTCCCAGAATCGTCGATAGAGAAATGATCGATCGGCTTGCAGGCACGGGTGCCGTTGTGGTCGAGGGCCCCAAGACCTGCGGAAAGACCGCCACCGCCCGAAACGTGGCTGCGAGCGAAGTACTGCTGGACGTAGACCAGAACGCCAGGCGCATGGTCGGCGTCGATCCCTCGTCCGTCCTCGAGGGCGAAACTCCGCGTCTCATCGACGAGTGGCAGACCGAGCCCGCCATCTGGAACCATATCCGGCGCGCCGTCGACGATCGAGCCTCTCCCGGACAGTTCATTCTGACCGGCTCGGCCGTGCCCGCGGATGATATCACGCGTCACACCGGAGCCGGACGCCTTACGCGCCTCCGCATGCGTCCGATGTCGCTCCTCGAGGCCGGGTATTCGTCGGGAGAAATCTCGTTGCGGCGGCTGTTCTCCGGGGACCTGCAGCGCTCGGCAAGGTCCCGACTCGACGTCGGCAAACTGGCAGAGATAGTGTGCGCAGGCGGCTGGCCCGGTCACGTCGGCCGCCCCCTGACCCGCCGCCTGCGCATGAACCGGGATTACCTCAACGAGATCCGGCGCGTCGATGTCTCACGAGTCAGCGGGGCGAACAGAGACCCCGTCAAGGTGGGACGTCTCCTGCGATCTCTCGCCCGGAACGTGGCTACGCCTGCTGCCATCTCGACACTGGTGAAGGACGTGCGAGGAAGCGGTACGACAATGAAGACGGACACCGCTGCCGAGTACCTCGAAGCCCTCGAACGGCTCATGATCGTTGAAGACCTCCCCGCGTGGCAGCCGCACCTGCGCTCGAGAACGACGTTGCGGACAACTCCGGTACGGCACTTCGCGGATCCGTCTCTCGCGGTCGCGGCCCTGCGTGCCACACCGATGCGCCTCATGCAGGATCTCGAATTCCTTGGCCTGCTGTTCGAATCCATGGTCGTGCGCGATCTGCGCGTCTACGCCCAGACGCTGGAGGCCGAGGTCTTCCACTATCGGGAAAAGGGCGGTCTGGAAGCAGACATCATCGTCGAAGCGGACGATGGTCGCTGGGCGGCGTTCGAAGTCAAGCTCGGCGACCGCTGGGTAGAGGAAGGTGCGGCGACGCTGCGCAGAGTGGCCGACCGCATGAAGCGGGGTGGCCGCGGCGAGCCCGCCGCGCTGGCCGTGATTCTGCCCAACGGCTACGGTCATGTGCGCCCCGGAGAGGTCGGGATCATTCCAGTGGGAGCGCTGGGTCCATAGGCAAGTCTCTTCCAGTCGCGGGAGCGGGTTTCATGCTGAGTTATTTCCAGCTTCAGGAGCGCGGAACGTCCGTCCGGACCGAGGTGCTGGCGGGTTGTACCACGTTCCTGACCCTCGCCTACATCATTTTCGTGAACCCGCTGGTCCTCGGCGGCGCGGGGATGGACACCGGGGCGGTTCTGGTGGCCACCTGCCTGGCCTCCGCGTTCGGGTGCCTGGTGATGGGGCTGTGGGCCAACTATCCCATCGCCCTGGCGCCGGGGATGGGGCTGAACGCCTACTTCGTGGCGATCGCCGTGGGCACGCTCGGGCTGGCGTGGCAGGTCGCGCTGGGTGCGGTGTTCCTGTCGGGTGTGCTGATGTTCATCCTTTCCGTGCTCCCGGTGCGCAAGTGGGTGGTGGACAGCATTCCGCGCTCGCAGAAAATGGCCATCGCGGCCGGGATCGGATTCTTCCTGGCGATCATCGCCCTGCAGAACGCGGGGGTGGTGGTCGACAGCGAGGCCACCCTGATCACGCTGGGCGACCTCGGCCAGTGGACGGTGCTGCTGGCGGTGCTGGGCTTCCTCGCCATGGTGGCGCTGGAACACCGCGGGCTGCCGGGCGCGGTGCTGCTGTGCATCCTCGCGGTGGCGGTCGTGGGATGGGTGTCCGGCCTGTCCCCGGCGCCCGCGTCGGTGGTGTCTGCCCCGCCCTCGCTGGCGCCGACAGCGTTCCAGCTGGACGTGGCGGCGGCGATCGAGGTGGGGCTGGTGGCGATCGTGTTCTCCTTCCTCATGGTCGACCTGTTCGACACCAGCGGCACCCTGGTCGCGGTGCTGAACGAGGCCGGTCTCACCGACAGGGACGGGCGTGTCCCGGGGCTGCAGCGGGCGCTGGTCGCCGACAGCTCCGCCACCATGGTGGGCGCGCTCCTCGGCACCTCGACCACGACCTCCTACATCGAGAGCGCTGCGGGGGTGCGGGCCGGCGGGCGCACGGGCCTCACCGCGGTGGTGGTGGCGGGGCTCTTCCTGGCCGCGCTGGTGCTCGCGCCTGTGGCGACCGCCATCCCCGCCTTCGCCACCGCCCCGGCGATCCTGTTCGTGGGCTGCATCATGGCCCGGGCGCTGCGCAACGTGCCCTGGGACGACCTTACCGAGTGTGTCCCGGCCATCGTGACCGCGCTCGCGATGCCCTTCACCTACTCGATCGCCACCGGCATCGGCATGGGGTTCATCGCCTACGCGCTCATCAAGCTGTTCTCGGGGCGCGCCTCCGAGTTGAACGCCGCCGTGGTGATCGTGGCCGTGCTGTTCGGGATCCGCTTCGCGATCAGCTAGGCGGTGGGGGTATGATACAAGCATCATACAGGTGACAGACAAGATACACACAGGCTATCGCCGATGGACACTCCTTCGACTCCGCTGAGACTTGGCTCGCTGGCCGCGATCGTAGCCCTGGTCCTCTCCTGCGCTCCCGCCAACCCGTCCGCTTCCACCAGCGAGAGGCCCTCGGTGTCCCGCGACCCGGTCGAACTCTTCGACGGCCGCGTCATCCCGGGGATGCCCGAACTCCTGGGCATGCGCGCTCAATACGAAGTGCGCCTCGACTGGCTCGCGCGGAAGCGTCCCCTGCTGCTCGAGCAGATGCGGGAGCACGCAATCGAAATGTGGATCGTCGTGAGCGAGGAATTCCACCCCGACCCGGTCACACAGTACGTCGCCCCTCCCCTGCGCTACACGCGTCGGCGCGATGTGATGGTGTTCGTGGATACCGGCGAGGAAGGGCTCGCGGCCTACTCCGACTACTGGCGCCCGACGGAGGACTACCGGCGCTTCTTCCAGCCGCTCCCGGCCGCGCGCAACGCCCGCGGCATCCAGGACACCCGGGCCGGGCTGGGGGCGCTGATGGAGCGCCACGATCCCGCCACCATCGGGCTGAACATCGGCGGATCGCGCGGACATGACAGCGGCCTCACCCACGACAGCTACCTGTTCCTGGTCGACGCGCTGGGCCCGAACGCGCAGTCCCGCTTCGTCTCCGCCGCCGGCCTCATCGAGGATGTGTTCGATACCCGGCTGCCCGAGGAACTGGAGCACTACCGCCAGCTCGTGCTCGCCACCGACGTCATCGCCCAGACCGCCCTCTCCAACGTGGTCATTACCCCCGGACAAACCCGGGCGGCCGACATCAAGTGGTTCTTCGAGGAGACCATCGCCGAGCTCGGCGTGGGCGGCGTTCCCTGGTTCGAGATCCACGTGGCCGTGCAGCGGTACGATCCGGACATCGACGATATGATCCCCTATGTGCATCCGGCGCCCGGCGACCTGGTCTTCCGGCGGGGCGACATCATCCACCTCGACTGCGGCTTCGACTACATCGGTTTCGCCAGTGACTGGCAGAAGGTCGCGTACATCCTGCGCGAAGGTGAAGACGATGTCCCCGAAGGACTCAAGGCCGCGCTCCGGAACGCCAATCTCGTGCACGAGGCGTTCGCGTCCGAGCCCCGCCCGGGGATGACCGGCTGGGAGGCCACCCTCGCCATCGCCGCCAGACTCGAGGGCGTCGACTTCCTCCCCAGCCTCTACTCACACCCCATCGGCTACCACGGACACGCGCTGGGCCCGAACATCAACGCCCGCGACATGGACCTGTCCTTGCCCCCCGAACGGGATTCCCATCTCAGGAACGGCGCCTATCGCTCCATCGAGTTCAGCGCCACGTCGGCGGTCCCGGAATACGGCGGCGGCACGGTCAGGATCCCGATGGAGGACGACGGCTACCTGACTTCCGACGGGTACGAGTACTTCCGGCCGTATCAGACGGAGTGGTATGTGATCCGGTGAGAGGGGGTCCTCACTCCCCTCTGTCCCCGTATGCCTCGGTCAGCTGCTGCACGACCGACGGATCCGCCAGCGTCGTGGTGTCCCCCAGGGCACGTCCCTCGGCGATGTCGCGCAGCAGGCGGCGCATGATCTTCCCGGATCGCGTCTTGGGCAGCTCCGCGGTGAACAGGATCGCGTCCGGCCGGGCGATGGGACCGATCTTGGCGCGTACGTGCTGCGCCAGCTCGCCCATCAGTTCGTCCGAAGCTCGGAAACCCTGCCGCAGACTGACGAATGCCACGATTCCCTCTCCCTTCACCTCGTGCGGCCGCCCCACCACCGCCGCCTCCGCGACCGCCTCGTGCTCCACCAGCGCGCTCTCGACTTCCGATGTGCCGATGCGGTGTCCGGCCACGTTGAGCACGTCGTCCACCCGGCCGAGCACCCAGATGTAGCCGTGGGCGTCTTCCTTGGCGCCGTCCCCGGCGAAGTAGAGGCCGTCCCATTTCGACCAGTAGACCTCGCGGTAGCGCTCGTCGTCGCCGTAGATGGTGCGCAGCATCGCCGGCCATGGCCGGTCGATCGCCAGGTATCCGGCCTTGACCCGCCTGCCGGCATCGTCGCGCAGCGACACCGAGATGCCCGGCACGGCACCCGTCGCGCTTCCCGGCGTGGTCGCGGTGATCCCCGGCAGCGGCGTCATCATCATCCCGCCGGTCTCGGTCTGCCACCACGTGTCGATGATGGGACAGCGTTCCGCGCCGATGGTCCTGTGATACCAGATCCACGCCTCCGGATTGATGGGCTCCCCCACGGTGCCGATCAGGCGGAGCCGGGAGAGGTCGTGGGCGGCCGGCCACTCGTCGCCCCACTTCATGAACGCCCGGATGGCCGTGGGAGCCGTGTAGAAGATGGTCACCCCGTACTTGGCGCAGAGCTCCCAGAAGCGATCCTTGCGGGGCCAGTCGGGCGCCCCCTCGTACATGAGCACGGTCGTCCCGGCGGCGAGCGGACCGTAGACGATGTAGCTGTGCCCGGTCACCCAGCCGACATCGGCCGTGCACCACAGGACGTCGTCCTCCTTCAGGTCGAAGACCCACTTCGCGGTGGCGTGCACCTGGGTGAGGTATCCGCCGGTCGTGTGCACCACGCCCTTGGGCTTCCCGGTGGTGCCGGAGGTGTAGAGGATGAAGAGCAGGTCCTCCGCGTCCATCGCCTCCGGAGCGCAGTCGGCGCTCGCCCCCTCCATGAGCTCGTGGTACCAGTGGTCGCGCCCCGCCTGCATCTCCACGGGGGTGTCGGCGCTCAGCTGACCGCCCCGTCGCACCACGACCACGTTCTCCACCGAGGGGCAGTCCGCCACCGCCACGTCGGCGTTGGCCTTGAGCGCGACGTAGCCGCCCCGCCTCCACCCGCCGTCCGCGGTGATCACGGTCGATGCCTGCGCGTCGTTGATGCGCCCCGACAGCGAATCCGGGCTGAACCCCCCGAACACCACCGAATGCGCGGCGCCGATGCGGGTGCAGGCGAGCATGGCGATGGCCGCCTCCGGGATCATGGGGAGGTAGATCGCCACTCGATCGCCACGGCGCACGCCCAGCGCGCGCAGCACGTTGGCGAACTTGCAGACCTCGCGGTGCAGGTCCCAGTACGTGAAGGTGCGCGTATCCCCGGGCTCCCCCTCCCAGATGAGCGCCGCCTTGTTGCGGCGGAAGCCGCCCAGGTGCCGGTCGAGGCAGTTGTGCGAGACGTTGAGCTTGCCACCCAGGAACCAGCGCGCGTGGGGCGGATTCCATTCCAGCACCGTGTGCCACTTCTCGAACCAGTCGAGTTCCCCGGCCCATTCGGCCCAGAACCCCTCCGGATCGGCGGCGGCGCGTTCGTAGACGCCCGGGTCGGAGAGATTGGCCTGCGCGCGGAATTCGTCGCTGGGCGGGAAGAGCCGGGTCTCCCGCAACAGGTCGTCGAGCACTCCGGGTTTGCCGCTCATCTCACGTCTCCGCTGCCTGGTGACATGTCGTGTTTGATGACTGTCATCTGCTGTCATCTACTGATGACTCACTGGTTATTTTTGGGCGCCTGCGATCCCCGCTCATGAATCTTCGGCCCCGAGAAAGCCGGCCACAACCCGGCTCGCCAGCAGCGCCTCGAACGACTTCACCGTCGCCGTGCTCAGCGTACACACCACGCGTGCCCCTGCGCCGATCGCCACATCGGGGATCACGAGCCTGAAACGGCACTCGGTGCGGGCGTCCCCGGCGCTGGCGTTCCGGTGCGGCACGGTCGCGCGCAGCGTCACCGGCGTGCTGTGCCCCCGGGTCAGCTCGCGATTCGTCACCCGCGTCAGCTCCCCGAGAGTCTCCCTGAAGTCCCCGAGGTTTCCCAGGGACGGTCCCCGCACGGCGAGCGTCAGGTTGCCGCCGAGCCCCTGGGAGGTCTCGTCGAGGAAGACGTCCACGCTCACCGGATCCCGTCCGCCGGGCTGGTGGAAGAAGAGATAGGCGCTGCGCGTCGATTCGCCGGCCCAGCGGCCCTCGAACTCGTGACTGGTCGTCTTCTGCATCCCGGAGAGCGTCCAGCCGGCCCTCTCGACTCCCTCCCGAACGGCATCGATCAGCGGTTCCAGCGTGAGCAGCGGGCCCCCGTCGGGATCCATCATCCCCCTTTCGGGCGGCTCGGTTCCGGTTGACACATTTTTGCTCCGCTCATTACGTTGGCTGGTCAGGGGAATACGTGTTGAAGGCCCCGTTTCAGTTGGCTGTCAGCCACGGCGGGCCGAAGATCACTTGCGATGTTGACCCATTCCGAGCAGAGCGACACCATCCTGCGGGATGCGATGGAGCGGAGCGGTCAGCGCTTCACCGCGCAGCGCGCGGCCGTCTTCCGTTTTCTGCACGCCACCGACACCCATCCCACCGCCGACGACGTGTACCGCAACGTGCGCGCCGACCTGCCGGGCATCTCCCTGGGGACCGTCTACAAGAGCCTGGAGACGCTCGTGGGATGCGGGCTCGCGCGCAAGCTCGCCAGCGGGAACAGCTCCGCCAGATACGATGGGCGCATGGACCCGCACTACCACGCGCGCTGCCTCGAGTGTGGCCGGGTGAGGGACGTGCCCGGACCGGTCAACCCGGAGTCGGTCGTGGACGTCCCGGTCGTGATGGACGGCTTTGCAGTCACCGAGCTGAGGCTGGAGGTGGTGGGGTACTGCGACGGCTGCCGGGTCTGAGACCCCGGCCAGGCTCCCCGTCTAGGGGAACGCCCGCGAGGAAGCCCGGCCCCGGGCCGAACGCAGACGCCGGCGCAACTCCACGTCGGAGGTGGTCGCGAGCGTCCGCTGCGCCGTCTTCAGCGAATTCCAGCGTACGTCGGCGAGCTCGACCGGCTCGCCGCCCTCCTGGCCTTCGGGCGTGAACACGAACGAATAGCGGCCCTTGTAGTCGTGGCCCGGCCGCTCCCGCACGGTCGCAATCCACGTTCGCCCGCCTTCGTCCTGGAACGTCCTCATGTCTCGCCGCTCTCCCCTCGATCGATGCCCTGCGGTCCCCGTCCCGGCCTTAGCCGCAGCTCCGGGAACTCGTATACGATAACCCCTTCGTCGGTCACATCCGAACAAACCCGCTGGCTGTCCTCGAGCTCCATGCCGTCGAGAAGCTTCTTGGCGGCGTCCGGCGAGAGATCCATGTACGCCGCGACCTCGCTCGCGGTCAGGCGTCCCCCGTGCTGGCTGGCCAGCCGGAGGATGCCGCGCTGGAGTTGACGGGGGGATCCCCTGCGCCAGCGCAATCTCCTGATTCCCGACCAGATCAGCGCCGCTCCGCCGGCGACTGCGGTGGCTCCGCCGGCGAGCATCAGCAGCGTCATGATGGCCAGACCGGAGACCCCCATGCCGAGAACCGTGGCGCCCCCGGACAGCCAGCCTGCACCCATGAAGGCCAGCAGGGCGCCGCCGCCGATCCGGATCCAGCCCTGCGTCGAACGATCTTCAGGGGGCGCGTAGATGGCTGGAGCCGATGGATCCGCAAAGTGGGCGAGGGCTTCGTCACCGGGTTGAATCCCCGGGCCCGCATCCGGACTCGCGATCGCGCGGTAGGAAGCATGTCTCCAGTTCAGGCCACAGCGCGGACAGAGCCGGTGCTGGAACCGCATCAGCCAGTAGATCAGCGCCCCGATGCCGGAGGTGACGAGGCCGAGGACCACCAGCAGCGCGATGTGCTGGGGCTTCGAGAAGTAATGGTCCCCGTAGCCCTGGTGCCCGCATTGGGGACAGGTCTTCACCCAGGTCAGGGGGCGGCCGGCGGGATTTTCCGCGCCGCACGTCGTACAAGGTCGCGCCGGGTTCTCGAGGGCGGCGCCGCAGGTGGTACAGCGGAGGGGTTTTGCCATGCGTCCTCGGACTGGTGAATCCGGCAGTGCCGTACGACGATTCGGCTGGAACGGATTCGCGCAGTCCGATCCGGAACCCGCGCCCGCGCGGCGCGGAAGCTCGACAGCGACGGCTGCGCTCTCGAATATAACACGCTTCGATGGAGCCCCGAACGCCGCCCGGGCCTGGCCGATTCACACCGTTGCGCCACCCGGTGGGCCATCCTCCAGCACCGGGTACGAGCCATGTTTCTGGATTTCGCGCTGATCTCCGGCCTGCTGGTGGTCGCCCACCTGCTGCGCTCCCGGATCCGGCTCTTCCAGGCGATCCTCCTGCCCACGCCGATCCTGGCGGGGCTGATCGGGCTGGCGGCTGGCTCGGAGGGACTGGACCTCATCCCCTTCGCGCGCGACGAGGGCGGCGCCCCGGTGATGCGACGCTACCCGGGCGAGCTCGTGATCCTCCTGTTCGCCACCCTGTTCATGGGCTCGCGGGCGGACGGACCGGGCCTCACGAAGATGATCCGCAGAGCCGGAGACACTTTCTTCTACAACCTCTCGGCCTGGATCGGACAGTTCGGGCTCGCGCTCCTGTTTGCCGGCGCCGTTCTCATTCCCCTCTTCCCGGAAGTGGGCGGACCCTTCGCGCTGATGCTCCCCTCGGGCTTCGCAGGGGGACACGGAACGGCAACCGCCGTCGGATCCATTCTCGCCGGTCAGGGGCACGAGAACGCCATGGCCATCGGATACACCTTCGCCACCATCGGGCTGCTGGCGGCCGTGCTGGGGGGTGTCGCGGCGATCAACCTCGCCACGCGGTCGGGCTGGACGCGTCTCATCGCCACCCCGCGCGAGCTTCCCGCCGACCTGCGCCGCGGGCTGATCGATCCGGCCGGCGCCAGGCACGTCGCAAGGGAGACGGTCAGCCCACTGGCCCTCGAAACGCTCACTTGGCATCTCGGGCTCGTGCTTTTCGCGTACGGGGCCGCGCACGCGGTCAACTGGGCGCTCCAGTCGGCGGGCGGCCGCGTCACCGCCCTCCCCATGTTCGCGCTGGCGGTGATCTGCGGCGCGGTGCTCCAGAAGCTGCTGGACGGCGTGGGCGTCGGCCGGCACGTGGACCGGCAGACGATGGGACGCCTCGGATCGTCGATCTCGGACTTCCTGGTCGCGTTCGGGGTGGCGTCGATCCCTCTCACCGTCGTGGCCGACTACGCCGCGCCCATCCTGGTGATGTCGGCGTTCGGCTTCGCCCACGCCGCGCTCATCACGTGGTGGATCGCCCGCCGGACCTTCCACAACTACTGGTTCGAGCGCGGGATCTTCACGTTCGGATACGCCACCGGAGTGGTGGCCATGGGGATCGCTCTGCTGCGGGTGGTGGACCCCGAAATGAAGTCGAAGACGCTGGACGATTACGGCCTGGCATACCTGCCGATCGCGATGGTCGAGATCGTCGTGCTATCGACGCTGCCGCTGTGGGTTGCCGGCGGGGCGGTCTGGCAACCGGGATTGCTGCTGACGGGCGTGGCCGCGGGACTCCTGGTGGTTTCGTGGAAGACGATCGGGTTCTTCCCTGCCGACCCGGTGGCGCGGCGGGCGGGAGAGTCCCGGTGACGCGAGCCGCCGGCACTCAACTCCAGGGGAAGGGTGAGTTGCTGACCGGGTGGAGCCGGCCTTCGGCGTAGCGGCTGTAGCGGAAGGGCTCGAGCAACTCCTGCGGCCGTCCCGTCAACTCCTTCGCCACCAGGGCGCCCACGCCGATCATCTTGTAGCCGTGGTTCGAGTCGGCGATGAAATAGACGTTGTCGGCGAAGGTGTCGAACACCGGGAAGCTGTCGGGCGTGAAGCTTCCGATGCCCCCGGAGGGCTCCCGGCAGATCAGGTGGTTCCGCCCCTCGAAACGCTGCTGGCAGAAGGCCAGCGCCGCGGTCCAGACGCGGTGGAAGTCCTCTCCGACGACGAAGTCGGGGGATGCGGGCCCGTAGGGATCGACCTTAACCTCGCATGGCGACTTCTCGACTCTGCGTGGCAGGTATCCGCCCTGCACCCCGCCGAAGTGGAAGTCCGGCTTGTAGTAGATGCCCCAGGGACCCTCGGTCACCGCTCCCTCTTCGTCGAAGAGGGGTTCGGCGGTGTCGACGTGCACGACCGGCGGCATGTTGCCGCGGTTGTCCACCAGGAAGCCGGGATCGACCTTGAGCGTGCCCTCCTGAAGCGCCCAGTACGTCCAGGTGGGCACCTGATGGAGCCTGCCGCCGGCGTCCCGGACCGCAGTTGCGTCCGGGAGATCGAGCATGGCCCACTGCCGCCTTA
>JAJDVR010000268.1 GCA_022826025.1 Gemmatimonadota bacterium
GAAGGCGCTCCGGAAACGAGGTGTCCAGCCCCTCTGATGCGATCGAGATCCCGAGTCCGGGACCCTGCTGGACGGCGGCCGCCACCTCCGGCGCCGGCGCGTCCCCCGCACCGACCGCGCCCAGCGACGAAGCCGCCAGGCCGGCCCCGACCAGAAGCAGGCACACCACCCACAGCATCCGGAGCGCGGATCCGGGAGCGGCGCCAGGTCCGGCCAACGCCCCGCTCATGGCGCCACCCGGACGTGGGACCTCATCCCCGGAGACGGAGGGGCTCGGAGGACGGAGCTTGGAAGGCGTGGGGGCATGTCGGATCCGGTTCGGGTGGACGGGCTCGACGCCCATCATAACCCGATTGCCCGAAAACCGCCCAGCGAGCCGAAAAGTCTGCCATTTTGTCAGGTCCCGGCGAAAAAGTCTGCCATTTTGTCAGGTCTTTCGCCCAAAAAGGGGCACGAACGTTGCTCCACACCCGGCGACACCCCGTTATCGGAAACTCACACCATCCAAGGAGAACAGATGAGCAAGGTCATCGGCATCGACCTGGGGACGACCAACTCGGTGGTCGCGGTCATGGAGGGCGGCGAACCGGTCGTCATCCCCAGCGCGGAGGGCGGGCGCACGACTCCGTCGGTGGTGGCGTTCACCAAGGACGGCGAGCGTCTGGTCGGCCAGGTGGCCCGCCGGCAGGCCATCACCAACCCGAAGAACACCATCTTCTCCATCAAGCGCTTCATGGGCCGCAAGTCCTCCGAGGTCAGCGAGGAGCGCAAGCTGGTCCCGTACGAGGTCACCAGCGACGCGGGGGGCCGGGTGCAGGTCCGGATCCCCAACGCCGGCAAGACCTTCAACCCGCCGGAGATCTCCGCGCTCATCCTGCAGAAGATGAAGCAGACCGCGGAGGACTACCTGGGCCGGAAGGTCAGCCAGGCGGTCATCACCGTCCCCGCGTACTTCAACGACGCCCAGCGCCAGGCCACCAAGGACGCCGGCAAGATCGCCGGGCTCGAGGTGCGGCGCATCATCAACGAGCCCACAGCGGCGGCGCTCGCCTACGGGCTGGACAAGAAGAAGGACGAGAAGATCGCGGTCTTCGACCTGGGCGGCGGGACCTACGACATCTCGATCCTCGAGCTCGGCGACGGCGTCTTCGAGGTGAAGGCCACCAACGGCGACACCCACCTGGGCGGTGACGACATCGACCAGGTGATCATCGACTGGCTGGTGACGGAGTTCAAGAAGGAGCAGGGCATCGACCTGTCGAAGGACGCCATGGCGCTGCAGCGGCTCAAGGAGGCCGCCGAGAAGGCCAAGATGGAGCTCTCCTCGACGATGCAGTCCGACATCAACCTGCCCTTCATCACCGCGACCCAGGAAGGTCCCAAACACCTCAACTACTCGCTGTCGCGGGCGCGTTTCGAGCAGTTGGCCGACGGCTTGCTGCAGCGCACCATCCCGCCGATGAAGGCCGCGCTGAAGGACGCGGGGCTCACCCCCGACGACATCGATGAGGTCATCCTGGTGGGGGGCTCGACGCGCATCCCGAAGATCCAGGAGATCGTGCGCAAGTTCTTCGGCAAGGATCCGCACAAGGGCGTGAACCCAGACGAGGTGGTGGGCATCGGCGCGTCCATCCAGGGCGGCGTGCTGGCCGGCGAGGTCAAGGACGTGCTCCTGCTGGACGTCATTCCGCTGTCGCTCGGGATCGAGACCCTCGGGGGCATCATGACGCCGCTGATCGAGCGAAACACGACCATCCCGACGCGCAAGTCGGAGGTGTTCTCGACCGCGCAGGACAACCAGACCACGGTGGAGATTCACGTGCTCCAGGGCGAGCGCAAGATGGCGCTGGACAACAAGACCATCGGCAAGTTCCAGCTCACCGGCATTCCTCCGGCGCCGCGCGGCATGCCGCAGGTGGAGGTGACCTTCGACATCGACGCCAACGGCATCCTGAACGTTTCGGCGAAGGACCGCGCCACCGGCAAGGAGCAGAAGATCCGCATCGAGGCCTCCAGCGGGCTCTCCGACGCCGAGATCGACCGCATGGTGCGCGATGCCGAGAAGCACGCCCGGGAGGACGAGGAACAGAAGGAGAAGATCGAGGCGCGCAACCACCTCGACTCCCTGGTCTACCAGGTGGAGAAGGACACGGGCGAGTGGGGCGACAAGGTGGGCGAAGGCACGCGCGAGCGGCTCGACGAGGCGCTCTCCAAGGCGAAGGACGCGCTCAAGGGCGACGACCTGGCGACTCTCAATTCGGCCCGCGACGAGCTCATGCAGGCGTTCAGCGCGGCCGGCCAGGAGATGTACCAGGCGCAGGCCGCCGAAGCCGGCGCGGCCGAGGATGCCGCCGAAGCGGATGCCGGGGACGGAACCGGGAACGGGACGCCGGAGGACGATGACGTCATGGAGGCCGACTACGAGATCGTCGACGAGGAGAAGTAGGCCCCCCTCCTGGCCGCGCTGCGCCGGGGCATGTCCGGCCGGGACAACTCTGGCGCCGCGCGGCGCATCGAAAGGGGCGCACACAGACAAGGAGAAACCGGTGGCGCGGGAATGGGTAGCAGCAGTCAGCGTTCCTCGCCCCGGCTGCAGCGATACCACAGGAGGCCAGGCATGTTCGATCCCCTGAAGACCAAGATGAAAGTGCTCTTCTACGTCGCCCTCGCCTTCCTGGTCGGCGTGGGCGTCGCCTCGGGGATGGGATGGACGCAGGACGCGGCCGCAACCCCCGCGATCTCGTTCGCCCCGCAGGTCCCCGCGGAGGCGGTTCAGCCGGCGCGCGATCTGAGCGAGTCCTTCGTTCGGGTGGCGGAGGTGGTCACGCCCGCGGTCGTGAGCATCACGACCCGCCGCGTGGTGCGAGCCACCGCCAGCGACCCCTTCCGCAACTGGTTCGGCACACCGGACCCCGAGCCGCGGGGCGGCAGCGGCAGTGGATTCCTGGTTTCGAGCGACGGCTACATCCTGACCAACAACCATGTCGTGGAGGACGCGGACGGCATCACGGTCCAGCTGGAGGACCGGCGCTCCTTCGAGGCGACCCTGGTCGGTGGTGATCCCACCACCGATGTCGCGGTGATCAAGGTGGAGGGCAGCGACCTGCCCACGGCCAGCCTGGGCGACTCCGACGGAGTGCGCGTAGGCGAGTGGGTGCTGGCGGTCGGTAACCCGGGTTTTCGGTCGGCCGGGGGACCGACTTCCTTCAACCACACGGTGACCGCCGGCATCGTCAGCTTCAAGGGTCGGCCGCTGGGCATCATCGGCAACGAGCTGCGCAACGACCCCGAGTCCGAGGCAGCCGCCCAGTACGCGATCGAGGACTTCATCCAGACCGACGCGGTCATCAATCCCGGCAACTCCGGGGGGCCGATGGTCAACCTGGAGGGACAGGTGATCGGCATCAATTCCGCGATCGCCAGCCAGTCGGGCTACTACCAGGGGTACGGGTTCGCGATTCCGATCAGCCTCGCGCGCCGTGTGATGGAGGATCTCATCGAGTACCGCGCGGTGCGACGCGCCTTCCTGGGCGTGCAGATCGGAGCGGTGGGGCCCGAGGACGCCGAGGTGTACGGGCTTCCCGAAGTGAGCGG
>JAJDVR010000205.1 GCA_022826025.1 Gemmatimonadota bacterium
TTCCCCGTTCGGGAAGGTGCTGGTCACCCCGTTGGCCAGGAAGAGCGCGGGATAGACGGTGGTTTCGTCCACGCGGCCCTCCCCCAGCAGGTCGAGGTGGAAGTGGGCGTGCAGGTCGAGCATGCCGGGGAGGATCACCTCGCCGTCCCCGACCTCCACTACGGTGGCCCCTGCCGCGACCGCCTCCGACGCAGCCACGGCGTCCACCGCCAGGAAGCGCCCGTCCGCGACTACGATCCCCGGGTTGGGCACGACCTCGTTCCCGGTCCCGTCGAAGAGGCCGCCGCCCCAGACAACCGTCACATCCGACGCTGCGGGCGCCTCCTCCCCCGCAGACGTGCATGCCGCGGCGGCGAACGCCAGGAAGGCGCAACCCAGCGCCGCGCGTCCCGCGACGATTCCGTATGCCCTGAACCCGATCATGGTGCGTACTCCTGAAGACTGTTTCGATCTAGCCCGAGATGTTGACGTTGTTGTTCACCTCGATGTCGGGCAGCGGCATGCAGCTGTAGGGCTGGAAGCTGTTGCCCTTGTGGTTCACCCCCTGCGGGAACTGGATGTTGTGGCGGATCATGTCGCTGTGCCAGTGGCCCTCCAGGAAGAAGGTGCGCTTCCGCTCCTCCAGGATGGTCTCCAGCATGTCGTCGACCTCGCTCATCCGGATGTGGGGAATCCCGTACACGTCGCGCACCCGGTTGAGCGCGTCGAGGGCGTCCTGTCCCATGCGCGCTTCGGCGATGATGAATTGCGCCTCCCGCCATGACGCGATGGGAATGGGATCGTCGCGCGCCGTGTACTTGAGCTGGTCCCACTGATCGGTTTCGCCGTCCTGGCCCTTGCGCCCGGTGTTCGCGACCGGCACGCGCGGATCGGGCATTCCGGCAACCTCCAGGTTGCGCCACGCGAAGCCCACCGACAGGTAGTCCGTCTCGGTGCGGTTGTAGGTCGAGTTCTCGCGCCGAATCTGCGCGGTCGAGTATTCCGCGTTGCGCACGAAGCCCTCGGGAACCTGATCGGCGTCCGCGGCAGCCTCCGACAGATTCCCCAGATGCAGGTTCACCCGCGCGCGCCCCACCCTCGCCATGTTGACGATGGAGGGGTCGGAGGCCTGGCCGATCGCGGTGGTGAAGCGGTCCGCGGCGAGCGCCAGCACCTCTCGCGGCTGCATGAGCGGCCCGTTGTCGAGCGCCATCTCGCAGTAGTTTTCGCCCAGATGCACCAGGCTGTAGCCCGCGTACGCGTTCAGCGTGCCGAGGACGTTGGACTTGTCGGGAACGTCCGCGTCGCTGAAGTCGGTGATGCGGCGCACGGCGTCCTCAGCCAGGAAGCGAGCCCTCTGGAAGGGCGTGTAGTAGCCGTAGTTGGTGGCCGCCCGGGAGGTGGAGCATGCTCCCGACGTCGCCCGGATTTCGGTCTCTCCGCGCCAGCCCCAGACGTTGGAACTCAGGAAGAAGTTGGAGGCGATGAACTCGCCCGTGAGAAAGGCGTTGGTGGGAACCAGGGTGTTGAGGGCGCACTCGAACTCGCCCAGGGCGCTGATCATCATGGTGCCGGCCAGCGCGGGATCGTCGAGAGCCGCGTCCTCGACCTGCCCGGGAATCTCCACTTCCAGAAGGGATTCGCAGGCTGCCGTTCCCGCGAGCAGAATGGCGCTCAGGATCGCGATCGCCCGGGGACCGCTTCCCTGCCGGCGGGCCCGGCGCCGGCGTCCGATGGATGTGGTGTACCGTCTCATTGTCGTCACCTCGTGCCCCTGCGGAATCGATTCGCTGCTTCGAAGGTCGATCATCGTTCCACCTCCTCAGAAGCTCAGGCGCACGTTCGCCGTGAAGCTGGCGAACGGCGGCATGACGGTCTGCTGATCCGCGCGGATATTGCCGGTGCTGCGCAGCTCCGCGTCCCAGGACCATCTCCCCCCGAATCCTCCGGGAGGCATCACCCGACCGTCCCGCCAGGTGCCCCATCCGTGGGCCTTGGTCCAGAGCATGGCCATGTTGCGCGCGGACACGCTGATGACCCCGCGGGAAGCCCCTATGTGGGTGAGCAGGTCCCCGGGAATGCTGTGGCTCGCCCCGACCTCCCGAAGGCGCAGGAATCCGCCCTCGTGGAAGCCCATGGTGTTGTTCTCGTACTGGCGCCGCGCCTGCACCTCGGGAATGCAGCGGCAGATGACCGCCTCGGTCACGCCGATGTTGTGCGCGGCACGCAGCTCGGAATTGAAGTTCCAGTGGCCTCCGTTGCCCTCGATGCGCGCGTAGAGGCGCAGGTCGTTGATGCTGAAGCTGTTGGTGATGCCGACCTGCCAGGTGGGCGTGGACGGGGCCCAGTGCACGTCGGGCGCGCCGGCGCAGTCCACCCCCGCGCCGCCCGAGTCGATGCCGCCGACCCCGGTGCCGCCGTCGCACATCGCCGAGGTCACGAAGCCGCCTGCGTCGATCTGCGCGGACAGCACGCGCTTGGCGAAGAACGCGCCGATGGAATAGCCCTCGTAGTGGGACTGCTGGCCGCCCGCAGGCACGAACGACAGTCCGCCGAGATCCTGGATCTCGTTGTTCATGGTGGCGAACTGGCCGCTGATGTCCCAGTTGAAAACCGGGCCTTCGACAGCTCTGAAGTCGACGCCGACCTCGTTCCCCCAGGCCTTCACCTCGGCCAGGTTCACGATCTGGCTCCCGGAGAAGCCCGTGGAGGTGGGAACCGGACGCTGGACGATGGCGTCCTTGATGGTGCGGTCGTAGCGGCTGAAGATGAGTTCCAGCCGTCCGCCCAGCAGGCTCAGGTCGAAGCCGTACTCCAGCTCCTCCCCGCGCTCCGGCTTCAGCTGCGGGTTGCCGAAGGAACCGGGGAGCAGGCCGGGCTGGTCGTTGAAGCCCACGCCCGGGACGTAGAGGCGCGCCGCGTCGAAGGTGCCGGGCTGCTGTCCGGCGGCGCCCCAGGCCGAGCGCAGCCGCAGCTGTTCGATCCAGCCCACGTCGAAGAAGTCCTCTTCGCTGACGACCCAGGTGGCGCTGAACTTGGGGTAGACGGCCGCGTCGAAGTCGGCCCCGAAGGCGCTGTTGTCGTCCCCCCGCACCGCCGCGGTCAGGAAGATGCGGTTGTTCCAGTCCAGCTGCTGCTGGACGTAGGCGCCCAGGGTGATGTTCTCGGTGAAGTTCTCGCCGCTGTCGCGATCGGCGCCGCCGCTCACGGTCGTAATGGGCACGGCCGGGAACTCGGAGCCCTCGGCTTCGATGATGGACGTCTGGCGCTGGTAGTACTGCACGCCGACCGAACTGGTGAGCCGAAGACCGGGACGTACATCCAGGAAGGCCGATCCGCTGTAGTCGAGGGTGGTGAAGCGGTTGGCGATGCGCGCAACGTCCTTCACGCCGAGACCGCGCCGTCCCCAGAAGTGCGAGCGGCCCTCGGGCTGGCGCGGAATCAGTACCCAGTCCACCGCCTCGCCCCGGTCGAGACCGACGGAGAGCCGGTGCGTGGTCCACTCCGCCGGGTTGTATCCCAGCTCGAGGCTGGTGGTGATGCGGTCGTTGTCGGCCCGCGTGACGTGCTTGGACCACTCCTCGGGGGGCGCCACCATGAACCCGCGCTGCGACGTCTCGATGGTGCTCGGGAATCCCCAGATGATGCCGCTGAAGGGTTCGGCGCCGAACCCGCCCCGGTTCTGGGCGAGCCGCACCCGGTTCTGCATGTATCCGGTGCTGGTGCGGAGCGAGACATCCTCGGAGAGCACCAGGTCCAGGTTGACCCGGGCGTTGAGTCGGGTGGCGTAGTCGTAGCCCACGATGCCCTCGTCGTCGTCCCAGGAGAGCGACGTGTAGTAGCGAACGTCCTCGGTGCCTCCCCTCAGCCCCAGGTTGTAGCCCTGCTGGAGGCCGGTCCGGAAGATGGGCGGGCGTCCCGCGTCGATCTCCTGCTGCACCAGGTTGAAGCCCTCGAGCCGCCCGCCGCCGGCGCTCCTGCGCCACTGCAGACCGTTGGCGCACGCGAGCGCGTCCAGCGATGCCGGGCTGTCGTAGCAGGAGTTCGGATCCCCGCCCGCGCGGCCCGCCGGATTCTGGAGCCAGTTCGCCCCGCTGCGCACGCTGATGTCGAATCGGGGCGCGCCCACCGCTCCCCGCTTGGTGATGATCTGAATCACCCCGTTGGAGGCCTCGGTGCCGTAGAGGGTGGCCGCCGAGGGCCCCTTGATGACCTCGATGCTCTCGATGTCTTCGGGGCTCAGGTCGTTCAGGCGGCTGACCCGGGCCCCGCCGCGCACGCCCGGTCCGCCGCGCGGGTTGGAGTCCATGCGGATGCCGTCGATGTAGACGATCGGGTCGTTGCCGAGCGACATGCTGGTGGTGCCACGGATGCGGATCGGCGACCCGGTGCCGACCTGGCCGGCCGACGGCAGCATGATCATGCCGGGGGTGCGCTGGGCCAGGAGCGTCTGGACGTTGGTGACCGGCGCGACCTCGAGCACGGCGGCCGCGTCCACCGTCTCCACCACGTTGCCGATGGCCCGCCGCTGGGTTCCTCCGGCGGTGCCGGTGACCACGATCTCGTCGAGCGCGAGCGCCTCCTCGCGCAGCGACACGTTGATCTCGGTCGCCAGGTCGGCGGTGACGGTGGCGGTCACGGTCTGGGTGCCGAAGCCCAGGCTTTCGAAGGCGACCTCGTGGCTTCCGGCGGGGACGCTGAGGATGTAGCGCCCGTTCTGGTTGGTGGCGGTGCCCAGGTCAAGTCCCTGGATGTAGACCTGGACTCCGGCGAGGGGTTGGAGGGTTTCGGCGTTGACTACCTGGCCGACGAGATTGCCCGTCTGGGCAGCGGCGGGCGTGCCGGAGGCAAGGACCACAGCCAAGGCTCCGGCCAGGCAGGCAAGCGCCCGTGCGAACGGACGAAACTTACCCATAGGGTACTCCTCTGGAGGCGCGTACTGCCGAGTGAGCCGCCAGGAGGTGGACCCGTCGGCGGGACGGGTCGCGAGGAACAGCTGCCGGGCGGGGGTCCATAATGTCCGAAGAACGCCTCCACGGTGATTCTACGACGCGTGTCAAGCGGCGGCCAGTCGGCGGGTGTCCGGCGCGGGACACCGGAGGCGCGGCCTCGCTCTCCGGATTGGACACGCCCCCCGGCGAGCGTCAGTATCAGAGAGGCGGGGTGTTGCAGGCCCCGCCCATCCATGCCGATCCGGGAGGTGGCCGGTGGCGCCAGCAGCGGGAAGCGGGGGCGGCGGCCGCTGGTGGGCGCTGGCGCTGGTGGCGCTGGTCGGGGTCGGGTGCACGCCCGGAGACGGCCGCTCCGCCCTCTCGACCCGCGAGATCCTGCTCGACCCGGCACTGCCGGTGTGGAGCGAAGCCGCTCCCGACACCTTCGTGGCCCGCTTCGAGACCGGCACCGGCGACTTCGCCATCGAGGTGGTGCGGGCCTGGGCGCCCGTCGGGGCCGACCGTTTCTACAACCTGGTGCGCCACGGCTACTACGACGATGCGCGCTTCCACCGCACAGTGCCGGATTTCATCGTGCAGTGGGGGCTCGCCGGCGATCCCGAGGTCACGGCCGCCTGGATCGGCGAGACCATCCCGGACGACGAGGCGGTGGTGGCCAGCAACGTGCGCGGCACCGTCGCGTTCGCCTTCACGGAGCCGCACACCCGCACCACACAGGTGTACATCAACCTCGTGGACAACAGCCGCCTGGACGCGCAGGGCTTCCCGCCCTTCGGCCGGGTGGTGGAGGGGATGGAGGTTGTGGACCGCATCTACCCGGGGTACGGCGAGAGCTCCGGGGGCGGGCTGCGTCGCGGCGACCAGAGCGCGATCGTGGCGGGTGGCAACGACTATCTCGACCGCGAGTTCCCGATGCTCACCCGCCTCCTGAAGGCCACGGTAGAGCGCGGCTCGAAGGAGTGACAATGAAATCCATACGGGTGAAGGACCGCCCGACCGGCGCGCGGCCGTGGCTGCAGCGGGTGCTGCCGCTTGCGGTGGTGGCAGCCTCCGCCTGCGTCGTGGGTGCCCCCGGGCCCGCGCGCAGCACGTCCCAGGGCGAGATCACGCGTCCCGAACTGGAACAGATTCTGAGCGAGAGCGCGTACCAGGCAGTCGAGCAGCTGCGCCCATCGTGGCTGTTCTACCGGCGCACCCCCACCATCTCGAATCCCAATCCGGAGCCGGCCGTGTACGTCGACCAGGCCAAGCTGCTCGCGCTGGACGATCTGCGCAGCATTCCCGTGCAGGACGTGGAGCGGATCCGCTTCCTCTCCTCCCGGGACGCGACCACGATCTACGGGACCGGCCACATGTGGGGCGCGATCGTAGTAACGACGCGGCGGCCCGGCGGGCAGGCCTGACAGGCGTCAGCCAAAGAGCAACGTGCCGGACCTTGACCTGACCCTCCTGCCCGTGGATCTTCAGAGCTGGTTGAGAATGAGTCTCATTTTATTCGGATCGTGCTCTGCGCCTGGCGCGACACGCAACGAGACTCGCCACAGGAAAACGGAGAAGGCATGTTCCGCAATCACACCGTAACACTCGCCCTTGTCATGATTCCGCTGCTGTCGGCCGGCTGTGCCGGGGATGGCGATGCGGCGGAGTCCGAACCCGCCGCCGTTGAGTCCGGCGAGGCCATGGGCGGTATGGATGCCGCCGATGCAACGGCTGCCCTCTCCAACCCCAACCTCGCCACTGAAGACGAGCTGACCGCGGTCCCCGGGATGACGGCGGAGGCTGCCGCGGCCGTTGTCGGCGGACGCCCCTACCTGCGCGCGGCGGATCTGCACGCGGTCCTGGCGGGGGCGATCGGAGAAGATGCGGCGCTTGGGGCTTACCGTGCGCTCTGGCTGCCGATCGACCTCAACGACGTGACGAACGACGAGATCCTGCTGATTCCGGGCGTGGGGGACCGGATGGCGCACGAGTTCGAGGAGTACCGCCCATACGTGGGTATGGACGAGTTCCGCATGGAGATCGGGAAATACGTGGACGAGGAAGAGGTGGAGCGGCTCGCGCGGTACGTGTACGTCCCGATCGACCTGAACAGCGCCAGTCGTGAAGAGATCATGGCGGTTCCGGGGATGAGCGAACGCATGGCCCACGAGTTCGAGGAGTACCGTCCGTACACCGACCTGGACCAGTTCCGGCGCGAGATCGGGAAATACGTGGACGAGAACGAGGTCGCCCGGTTCGAGCGCTACGTAACGTTGAACTAGACGGATCGGGACGCGGGAGGGCGGGGCGCCGGCTTCGTCGACCCCGCGGCGTCAGATGCGGATGATCCGCGCAATCGTCTTCTGGCTGCACCTCGCGGTGGCCGCGGCCGCCGGGCTGGTCATCCTCATGTTGGCAGCCACCGGGGTGGTTCTGTCGCTGGAGGAGACGGTGACGGGGCTTGCGGAGCGACGGCACCTGGTGGCCGCGCCCGAAGGTGCGCAGCGGCTGCCCCCGGAGGAGATCGCGGTGGCGGCCGGGTTCACGGCGACTTCGCTGAGCTATCGTTCGGATTTGCGCGCGCCGGTGCGCGTCTACGAGGGGCAGGACCGGTACGCCCGTGTCAATCCGTACACGGGGCAGGTGCTGGCAACGGGACCGGGCGGACTCGAGCGGTTCTTCGAAAGCGCGCACAACTGGCACCGCTGGTTCAACGTTTCGGGGGGCTCGGTGCGTCGTGCGCGGGCGCTGACCGGGGCGGTCAACGTGGCCTTCCTCTTTCTGCTGGTTACCGGACCGATCCTGTGGATTCCGCGGCCCGTCACGCGGCGGTCGCTCGCGAACGTGATCCTTCTCCGTCCCGGGGCGAGAGGCGCCCGGCGCGACCTCAACTGGCACCAGGTGGTCGGGATCTGGTCCGTGCTGCCACTGGCCGTGATCGCGGCAACGGGGGTTGCCACTTCGTATCCGGCTGTGGGAGATCGGGTCTATCCGATGGTGGGCAACGCGGTGCCCGCCGGGGCATGGGCGGTCGCATCAGCGTCCAAAGGGGTGGGAGTTGACGCGGTTGCGATTTCGGAGAACTCGGCTCGCGTGCCGGATCCGGACCTGAGGGCCGTGCTCGCTACCGCGGAGGCATGGGTGCCGGGGTGGCGGACCTTGATCGTGAACCTGCCGCGCCCCGCGGACAGTGAGGTGCGCGTCGAGGTGCGGGGGGGCCGCGCAGGCCAGCCTCACAGGACCGGCTTTCTCACCGTGGACGCCGCCTCCGGCGCCGAGCGCGCATGGGAGTCCTTCGCCGACGATTCGCCCGCGCGGCGCGCGCAGCAGTTCCTGCGGTACGCGCACACGGGGGAGTACTGGGGGCTGGGGGGCCAGCTGTTGGCGGGACTCTTCTCGCTGGCCGCCACGCTGATGGTGTGGACCGGCCTTTCGCTGGCGGTGCGCCGGCTGCGACGCTTCGTCAGGTTGCAGCGGGCGCCGCCGGGATAGACCCCTTCAGAATCTCCGTCCGTTACCAGCGCGCCCGGCTGCGGATGTCCTCCGCGACCTGCCCGGCGAACGCCTCCCGCTCCATGACCACCTGCTTCCTGCCCGCGCCGCGCCTGCGTACCGCTACCGTCCCCGCCTCGGCTTCGCGCTTCCCCACCACCCCCATGTAGGGCACCCTCTTCACCTCCGCCTCGCGGATGCGGTACCCGAGGGTGTCCTGGTCGTCCAGGCGGGCGCGCACCCCCTTCGCGCGCAGGAGGTCCACCAGCTCGCGGGCGCTCTCGCTCCACACCTCCGAGACCGGGAGGACGCGCACCTGCTCCGGAGCCAGCCACACCGGGAAGGCGCCCGCGTAGTGCTCCACCAGCCCGCCGATGAAGCGCTCCATCGACCCCAGCATGGTGCGGTGGATGACTACCACGTTGTGGCGCTGGTTGTCGCTGCCCACGTAGTCGAGACCGAAGCGCTCGGGCATCAGAAAGTCGAGCTGGAAGGTCGGCCCCTGCCACTTCCGCCCGAGCACGTCCACCAGCAGGATGTCCACCTTGGGACCATAGAAGGCGCCTCCGCCCTCGTCGACCTCGTACGCCTGACCGCGTTCCTCGAGCACGGCGGCGAGCGTTTCCACCGCGGCATCGTAGACCGCGGGGTCGCCGATCGCCTTCTCGGGACGCGTCGAGAGCGCCACCTCGAACTCGTAGCCGAAGACGTCCAGCAGGTACGCGACCAGGTCCAGCATGCGATGGTACTCGCCGCTGATCTGATCCTCGCGCACGAAGATGTGGGCGTCGTCCTGTGTGAACGACCTCACCCGCAGCATCCCGTGCAGCGTACCCGTGCGCTCGTAGCGGTAGCAGGTGCCGAGTTCCGCATAGCGGAGCGGGAGATCCCGGTAGGAGCGGCTCCGGGAGCGGTAGATCATGAAGTGATGCGGGCAGTTCATCGGCTTCATGCGGAAGCGGTGCCCCTCGTCGGCCATCGGGGGAAACATGTCTTCGCTGAAGACCTCCAGGTGCCCGGAGATGCGGTACAGCTCCTCGCGCGCGACGTGCGGGCTGTAGACCAGCTCGTAGCCGTGCTCGATCAGCGTCGTCTTCAGGAACTCCTCCACCGTATGGCGCACCAGGCCCCCGTTCGGATGCCAGAGGACCAACCCGGACCCGACCTCCTCCTGGATGCTGAACAGGTCCAGCTCCCTGCCGAGTACGCGGTGGTCGCGCCGGCGGGCCTCCTCCAACCGCTCCAGATGGGCGTCCAGCGCCTTCCTGCTGAAGAACGCGGTGCCGTAGATACGCTGCAGCATCTGCCGGCTTTCGTCTCCCCTCCAGTAGGCGCCCGCCGTGGAGAGCAGCTTGAAGTGCTTCACTTCCCCGGTGGAGGGCACGTGCGGCCCTCGGCACAGGTCCAGGAAAGGGCCGTCCTCGTAGACCGTGATCACCTCGTCGTCGGCCATCTCCTCCAGCCGCTCCAGCTTGAGCGGGTCATCGGCGAAGAGTTCCCTGCCCTCCTCCTTGCTGATGCGGCGCCGCTCGAAGGGGAAGTCGGCGGCGACCACCTCGCGCATGCGCGCCTCGAAGGCTTCCAGGTCTTCGGGCGTGAAGGGTTCGTCCACCTCGAAGTCGTAATAGAAGCCGTCCTCGATCGAGGGGCCGAAGCCGATGCCGGCGCCGGGACGCAGCTCGCGCACCGCGGTGGCCAGGACGTGGGCGGCGCTGTGGCGCAGCACGGGGAGCGCGTCGTCGTCCCTGCTGGTGAGAATGCGTACCTCGGCGCCCGGGGAGACCGGCCGAGCCAGGTCGACCACCTCGTCGTCGACCACGGCCGCCAGGGCGGCGCGGGCCAGTCCGGGGCCGATGCCGGCCGCGATGTCGGCGGCGCTGCTGCCGCGCGGCGTCTCGACGGCGCTGCCGTCGGGGAGCCGCACCTGGATGGATTCGTCAGCCATCGGTCATCTGGAGGGTTGCGGGGATTCGGATGCTTCGGGACAACGGTCGCCGAACATACACGGCGGAACGCGAATTGTGCGCGCCGCCGACAAGACGGCAAGGAGCCCGGACGACCATCGCCGCCCGGGCTCCTGGATGTCGACCGGACCAGACGCCGGCCGCGCGGGTCGGGGCTAGTACATGCCTCCCCCCATGCCCTCCATGCCGGCGCCGGCACCGGCGGGCGCCTTCTCCTCCTCGGGCTGCTCGACCACCACGGCCTCGGTGGTCAGCATCAGGCCCGCGATCGAAGCGGCGTTCTGCAGCGCCGTACGCACCACCTTGGTGGGATCGATCACGCCTGCCTTCACCAGGTCCTCGTAGGTGTCGGTCTGGGCGTTGTAGCCCCAGTTGGTGTTCTCGTGGCGCCGGATGTGCTCGACCACGATCGAGCCCTCGGCGCCTGCGTTCTCCGCGATCTGGCGGAGGGGCTCCTCGAGTGCCCGGCGCAGGATCTGCACGCCGACCTGCTCGTCGTGCCGCTCCAGCTCCAGGCCGTTGAGTGCGCCCTGGGCCCTCAGCAGCGCCACGCCGCCACCGGGGACGATGCCCTCTTCGACCGCCGCGCGGGTCGCGTGCAGGGCGTCCTCCACCAGAGCCTTGCGCTCCTTCATCTCGGTCTCGGTGGCCGCGCCCACGTGGATCACCGCCACGCCGCCGGCCAGCTTGGCCAGCCGCTCCTGCAGCTTCTCGGTGTCGTAGTCGGAGGTGGACTTGTCGATGGCCACCTTGATCTCGTCGATGCGGCCCTTGATCTGGTCGGCCATGCCGGCCCCGTCGATCACCGTGGTGTTGTCCTTGTCGATCACCACCCGCTTGGCGCTGCCCAGGTCGGAGGAGACGGCGTTCTCGAGCTTGAAGCCGACTTCCTCGGAGATCACCTGGCCACCCGTCAGGATCGAGATGTCCTGCAGCATGGCCTTGCGCCGGTCGCCGAACCCGGGCGCCTTGACCGCGCACACCTTGAGGGTGCCGCGCAGCTTGTTTACGACCAGCGTGGCCAGCGCCTCGCCTTCCACGTCCTCGGCGATGATCAGGAGGGGCTTGCCCATCTGCGCGACCTTCTCGAGGATCGGCAGGAGGTCCTTCATCGACGAGATCTTCTTGTCGTGGATGAGGATCATGGGGTCGTCGAGCACCGCCTCCATGCGCTCCGGATCGGTCACGAAATAGGGCGACAGGTAGCCGCGGTCGAACTGCATGCCCTCGACCGTGTCGAGCGTGGTCTTGAGGCCGCGCGCCTCCTCGACCGTGATCACGCCGTCCTTGCCGACCTTCTCCATCGCGTCGGAGATCAGTGCGCCGATCTCGTTGTCGTTGTTGGCGGAGATGGAGCCGACCTGGGAAATCTCGCGCTTGCCCTGGGTGTCGACCGAGAGGCCTTCGAGCTCCCGCACCACCGACGTGACGGCCTGCTCGATGCCGCGCCGGATGCCCATCGGGTTGGTGCCGGCGGTGACGTTCTTGAGCCCCTCGCCGAAGATGGACTGCGCGAGCACGGTGGCGGTGGTGGTGCCGTCGCCGGCCACGTCGGAGGTCTTGGTGGCGACCTCCTTCACCATCTGCGCGCCCATGTTCTCGACGCCGTCCTCCAGCTCGACTTCCTTCGCCACCGAGACGCCGTCCTTGGTGACCTGCGGCGAACCGAACTTCCGGTCCAGCACAACGTTGCGGCCCTTTGGGCCCAGGGTGACCTTCACGGCCCTGGCCAGCTTGTCGACGCCGGTCTTGAGGCGCGTGCGGGCATCCACTTCGAATCTGAGATCCTTGGCTGCCATGCTTTCTTTCTCCTCTGTTTAGAGCCGCGGACGGCGCTCGGCCGCCCACCTGCTCGTCGTTTTGCCGTGCGGCTTGATCGGGATGGGACTGCTAGTCGGTGATGATGGCCAGGATGTCCGACTCGCGGAGGATGAGCAGCTCCTCGTCGTCCACCGTGACCTCGGTGCCGCTGTACTTGCCGTACAGGACGGTGTCGCCGACGGACACGTCGGCGGCGATGCGCTTGCCGTCGTCGGAGAGCTTGCCGGGGCCGACCGCGAGCACGGTGCCCTGCTGGGGCTTCTCCTTCTGGGCGGTGTCCGGGATGTAGAGACCGCCGCGGGTCTGCTCCGTCTCCTCGGCCGCCTGGACGACGACCCGGTCGGCGAGCGGCTTGATTCTGTTCGCTGCACTCGTTGCCATGCGTGGGTTCTCCTGTGAATGGTGGTCCGAATACAGGTCTTTCCGGTCGGATGTCCGGCGCGAGCGTTTGTTAGCACTCGACGCCGAGGAGTGCTAACGGCCAGAAAAGTACCCCGGCGATAACAGATGTCAACCCTTCCGGAGAGCGCCGCGACGCCGGGGCCGGGGGGACTGGACGGATGGTTCACATGGTGAGGCCGGCCAGCCGGACGAGGGCGCTCACGCTATTCCGGCCGCTGAAGCAGTTCCTCCACGGTATGCACGGCTCCGCCCAGGATGACCGTGTGCACGGAGCGGGTCGCGGTGATGTCCCGCAGGGGATCCTCGTCGAGGACGATCAGGTCGGCGAACGCGCCGGGGACGACCACGCCGAGGCGGTCTTCGTAGCCGAGGACATCGCCCGACTCGGAGGTGGTGGCGCGCAGGACATCGACGGGACGCATGCGGCCGTAACGGACCAGGATCTCCATTTCCGCGTGCAGGCTGAGGCCGCGCGGGATGATGGGCGAGTCGGTGCCCATGATGACCCGGCCCCCGCTCTCGAGCACGCGGCGCGGGAGGGAGGACATGCGTTCGACCATGCGGCGCGCCAGGACCAGGTCGGGAGGGATGCGTGCGCTGGCGGGCGCGTCCGGGGAGAAGACCTCCACGCGCGGGTCGTCGAAGAAACCGGGCCTCTCGCCGGCGAGCAGGCCATACCCGCCGTAGATGCCGACCGTGGGCGTGAGGGTCATGCCCGAGGCTGCCAGCAGATCGACCGCGTCGGCGTAGATGCCGT
>JAJDVR010000159.1 GCA_022826025.1 Gemmatimonadota bacterium
GTGCTGCTCGGCCGTCAGGCCCTCGTCGTCGCTGGCCGTGACGGTCACCGTCGCCTCGCCCTTGGCGAGTCCGGTCAGCGTGAGGGTGCTGCCGGCCACGGCCGTCCCGACCACCCCCTCGTCGGACGCGGCCGCCGCATAGGTGAGCGGGTCGCCGTCCGGGTCGCTGAAGAAGGGTGACAGCTCCAGGGTGTGCGCATGATCGACCATGACCTCCCGGGCCGCGATCGAGTCGACCGCGACCGGCGGCCGGTTGGGCACGGTCACCTCGAAGTCCTGCGTGGCCGCGTTCCCGCCCGGGTCGGTCGCGGTGACCGTCACCGCCACCGTGCCCTTCGCCACCGCCACCACCGTCACCACCGCGCCGTCCACCGAGACCGCGACACGGCTGGGGTCGGACGCCGCGGCCGAGTACCGGAGCGGCTGCCCGTCGGGCTCGGTAAAGTGACCCTGAACGTCGATGACCGCGGAGTCGCCTACCATGACCTCCCGGTCGTCGATCGTTCCCACGGCGGTCGGGGGGCGGTCCGGCACTATGACCCGGAAGGTCTGGCGCGCCTCCAGCCCGGTCGGATCGGTCGCGACCACCGTTACCACCGCGGTGCCGGGGGAAACCGCGGTGATCGTCACCGTGGTGCCCCGGAGCTGGACGGTGGCGATGTCGGGGTCGGAACTGAAGACGTCGAAATCGAGCGCCTCCCCGTTGGGGTCGTGGAAGCACAGGACGACATCGGCCGTCCCGCCCACTGTGATCGACTGATCGAGGATGGTCCCGCACAGCTCGGGCGCCAGCGGGCTCTCGCACGAGACGACCCAGAGGGCCGCCCCGAGGAGCAGGGCGACGAGGAAGGTCCTGGATCGGCGCGGGGTATCAGTCATGCGAGCGGAAGCTACACCCTCCCCACCACCCGGTCGAGACGAGCGGCACGCATGGCATTCGAAACCCGGCATGGACGGGATCCCACACCGATCGACGATCCCGGGGTCGATCTGTTTGCGCGCCCTTGCCGCCGCGGCCTAGGATTTGCAGCATCCGCAAGGAGACTCCAAATGATGACCGCAAGGAGACCCCACATGATACCGAGCGAGCTGGCATGATCCGTCTACCTGGCCTGGCGATGCTGGGCGCGTGCGTTCTCGCCCTCGGGGGCTGCGACAAGACCGGCGCGTACGGCGATGTCAACAGCATCATCGTGGGCACATCGATGGAACTCTGGGACGAGGTGGGAGAGACGGTCACGACCGGGCTCGAGCCCACCATCTTCACCGTGCGCGACGAGCGCACCTTCAAGATCACGTACCAGGACCCGCTGGCGGCCGACTGGGAGATCCTGCGTGAGTTCAAGCAGGTGCTGCTGATCGGGACGCTGGAGGACCCGTGGATCGCGGAGGCGATGGAGGAGAGCGACGTTACGAATACGGAGCCGTTCGGCGTGCCCGGCGTCATCCAGTTGATCGACGTCTGGGCGCGGGGCCAGTTGGTGACCGCCCTCCTGCTTTCGCCCGGCGGCGGGGCGGCCGAGGTGGAGGCGAGCGTGGGCGAGCTGCTCGCACTCTTCGACGGACAGTATCGTACCTACGCGCACTCGCGCATGTTCGTATCCGGACGCGACTCCCTGCTGGCCGACACGCTGCGCGCCGTGGGCGGCTTCGCCCTCGATCTGCCCCGCGTCTATCGATGGGACTATCAGGATTCGGTCTTCATATTCCGCAACGACAATCCCGATCCTGCCGAACTCATCCGGGAAATCGCGGTGACGTGGCGCACACCGGCCGCCGGGCCGCTGGCGGACTCGGCCATTCTGGACTGGCGACTGTCGTTGACGCGGGCATACTACACGGACGAGCAGGTGGTGACGGAGGAACTCGCGCCGGGCCGCGACCTGGGCGGCGATGCGTACGAGCTTCGCGGCATCTGGGAGAGCCCCCCGGGCGCGTGGCCCGCAGCGGGACCGTTCCTGACGCGAACGAAGGCGTGTCCGGGCCAGGATCGCGTCTACCTGCTCGACTCGTGGCTCTACGCGCCGGGCAAGGACAAATACGAGTACATGCTGCAGCTCGAGTACATCCTCGACTCCTTCGCATGTGAGCCCGAGGTGCCGGTCGCGGCGATGTAGCGATGGGACGATACCGGTTGGCCGTCCTGAGCCTGTGCGCCCTTGCCCTGCCGGGATGCGACAGGACCGTAGCGTGGGGTGAGGTCAACAGCATCATCGTCGGCGCGTCGGCCGAGCTCTGGGAAGCCTCGGGCGAGGTGATCGCCGAAGGTCTTCAGCCCACCATCTTCACCGTTCGCGACGAGCGCACCTTCAGGATCACGCACCAGGATCCCCTCGCATCCGACTGGGGGCTGCTCCGCGAGTTCAGGCAGGTGCTTCTGATCGGAAGTGCCGAAGATCCCTGGATCGCGGAGGCACTGGAGGCCCGACCGGCGCCCGAACCGCCGGATCCGCCGGAGATCTTCCAATTGTACGACGTCTGGGCGCTGGGACAGCTGGTGACGGTGCTCCTGCTGTCGCCGGGAAGCGGAGCGGACGAAGCGGAAGCGCATGTGGACGATCTGTTCGCGCTCCTTGACGGACAGTACCGCGATTATGTCCACGCGCGCATGTTCGTCTCCGGGCTCGACTCCCTGCTCGCGGACACGCTGCGGGCCACGGGCGGCTTCGCGCTGGAGCTTCCCATCATCTATCGATGGAGCCGCGAGGATTCGGTCTTCATCTTTCGCAACGACAATCCCGACCCCTCGGAACTCATTCGCGAAGTCGCGGTCACGTGGCGCTCGCCGATCCCCGGGACGCCGACGGACGACGACATGCTCGATTGGCGACTGTCGCTGTCGCGCGAGTACTACGCGGACGAGCAGCTGGTGACGGAGGATGTCGAGCCGGGCCGGCCCGTGGATGACGCGGCCCGGGAGATCCTCGGCATCTGGGAGAGTGCCCCGGGCGCGTGGCCGGCGGCGGGTCCGTTCCTGACGCGGACGAAGGCGTGCCCCGCTCAGGATCGACTGTACCTCATCGATTCCTGGCTCTATGCTCCGGGCCGGGACAAGTACGAGTACATGCTGCAGCTCCGGTATATCCTCGACTCCTTCGAGTGCGAGCCGACGCTGCCGGGCGCACGGATGTGAACATGACGCCGCCGGGCGGGGACGATCATCGGGGCGAAACCAGGTGCCCAGGGGGGCTGATGCGATGCTGATTCGACGATGCGGCGGGCCGGATGGCGGGCTGGCGTTCTTCCTCCTTGCGGCGCTCCTGTTCCCGGCGTCGGTTTCGGCGCAGGCCGGAGGGTTCCGCGCGGGCGTCCTCGTCCCGATGGAGCGCGTCAAGGCCACTCTTGGGAAGACCGTCGACAATACTGCGCCCAATACGCTGGTCCCCCCGCCGCGGCGCGGGACGCTGGTCATGGACGAGAGCTCCGCGAATGCATGGGCGAGCGGGATCGGTGCATTCCTCGGCTATCGCGCGCCGCTCGGCGGAAGCGGGTTCCACATGGGCGCGCGCGTCGAGGGCGCGCTGCACTTCGCCGCTGTGGACGGGCAGATGGCCGGTGTCGGGGACTCCCCGGGGCGCAACATGCTCGGCGAGAGCTGGCCGGATCAGTGGACCTTCGAGAGGAAGAGAAGCTACGGCCTGACCGTGGAGATCGGCGGCAGTCCGGGCGCACTGGCGTCGATGGATGCGACGCTGTTTCTGCTCGGGGGCATCCGCCTCGCGCAGGTCGAGCTGACGAATCGCTTCAACGGCTGCATGTCGCCGGACGGCTGCGGGCCCTCCGATTTCGTTTCGGGAACCGATGCGCGCGACCTGAACCACCAGGCCTTCACCTTCGGCCTCGGTCTGGAGAAGGGCCTGGGGGAGGGGCTCGCGCTGCGCGTCGAAGCCAGCCACACACCCTATTGCAACGAGCAGTGGACCGCGCAGTTCACGGAGGTGGGCGTTACGGTGCCGACGGTTCTGGACGCGGGGGAGACGGGGTTGAAGGTGGGCATGGTGTGGAGGGGTAGCTGAGGCCGGGCGGCCCCGGCGTCTTTCAGGCCTTTTCTGCCCGCGCGAGGAGATCTTCGGCGGTCTCGCATTCGATTACGGCGTCTGCCACGGCTGCGATGCGTTCGTGGTCCGAAAGCTCATGGAGCACTGGAGCCAGCCGTTCAGCAGCGGGCGAGCCGAACCGCCGTCCGACAAGCCGCAAGATCAGGGCGCGCTCCCGCCGGATGCCCTCGCGCCGCCCCTGACGGATGCCCTTCTCCAGCCACTGCTGGTTCAACTCGTCGCCCCACCTTCTCACCCGTTCGGCCAATACAGACATTCCGCTCTCCTCCTCGGTTCCGATATTGAGATCCCGCCTGCCCCGCGGACCAGTTCGTTCCTCCAGCACCTGCGTGATCCAGGCCTCGAAGCTGTCCAAGATACCGGTGCCTGGGCAGGTAGCCAATCAACTCACGGGGTCAGAACACGGATCGTATAGTCGAGCATGCGAGAGCCATTTCCAGCAGCCACGCGAGCCTGCAAAGGGTGCCATTCCATCATCTGGACATCCTGATCGGCGGCGAACGCAGTCAGGGGCTGGTGTGTCCCTCTTCCCTCCATCTCTCACCCCCGTCCCTCCAGAGGCACACCATTGCCCAGTCCCAGTCGACGCGTTCGCCCGTCCACAGCGTGGTCCCGGTCCAGGCATCGATGCCGTCCCGGCCATGCCAGCGGGCCAGGCCGAAGTCCTGAGCCGGGGACGCCGAGGGGTCGATCAACGAGTCGCCGCCGCGCACCAGCGCGCCGATGTCCGGGGCCGTCGGAACTGCCGGGATTCGGACGCCCGGGGGAGTGAAGAAGCGCGGGGTTCCCCGTTCGTCCATCTCGACCCGCCAGCCCCCTTCGTGAACCGCGCGGTGGTGGAAGGGACACAGCAGCACAAGGTTGTTCATGGCCGTCTCCCCACCGTCGGCCCACGGTGTGATATCATGCGCGTGCGTGCGCGCGCGTGAGTCGCATCCGGGGAAGCGGCACCCGCCATCGCGCGCTTCGAGGGCCTTGCGGAGCCTCCATCCCACGGTCCGATGCCGGCGCCCGACATCGAGCACCGATCCGTCGCCCGCCCGCGCGATGGGCACCACCTCGGCATCGCAGACGAGCCGCGAAGACGTTTCAGCTGAAACGCGCGAGCCCTCCTCCGTGACCAGCACGGGGGCCGATGGGTCCTGGTGTTCCTGCTCCTCCTGTTGTTCCTGCTCCCGGTGCTCGCCGCCTTCAAACGAGTGGACCACAAGCTGTACCTGAGGTTGCACGCGCTCCTCCAGCCAAAGCCCAAGGGCATCCGCCCGGCGTTGCACCGCCGTGGTCTTGTGCTCGGTCCCGGCGCTGCGCTCGGCGCGGTAGAGCTTGGCTTCGGCCCCTTCGAGGGCCTTCAGAAGCAGGGCGCCCACCTTCGGGTTAAGCCGGCCCCGCACCTCGTAGCTGCCGTCGTCGGTGACCCACAGCGAGAGGCCGCGGCGCTCGGCGCGGTCGGCCTCGGAGGCGTCGCCCCGGTCGAGACGGCGCCAATGGCAGACCAGCGTTTCCACGTGCGAGGTGGTGCCGTGGCGGGCGAAGTCGAGGAGCTCGGCCTCGTTTTCGGCGGTGGCAATGCGGGTCATGGCCCGCACCTTCGAGTACGAGATCTCACCGCTGGCGAAGGCTTCGGGGATGAGGGACAGGGAAGGCAGGCAGCGGGCCACGCGTACCTTCTCGCGGGCGGGACCGAGTGAGATGCCGGTGCGCCAGGAGAGCCAGTGCGCGCAGGAGCGGAACCCCTGCCAGCGTTCCTCTTCGTCGTAGACCCTCAGCAGGCAGAGCAGCCGATATGTGGCGGCGGTGATGTGGGCGCTCAGCAGGGCAATCTCGTCGCCAAGGGGGTCGAGGTCCAGGCTGACCCCGCCAATGGGCGTGATCGAAGCGGCTTCAGCCGGAGCGAGCGCGCGCGTGGCGGGAGGAGCTGGAGCAGGAAGAGCTGCAGCAGGAAGAGTCGGAGCGAGTGAGGCGGCGGCAGTGGACATCGGCGCAGGATCCGGAGCTTCGGGGGTGAATGGCTGTGGGCTTACCTCCTTGTACCCCGATATTCGGGTTTTGTTCGGGATTGTCTCCCAAGCAGTCCCGACACCAGCTCCGCGCTGCGTGCCGAGGCCCGCGCCGTCTCCTCATGACGCGCCGGCCCTGCCGGGCCATTTGGGCGCCTGCGATGCGCGCACCTTTCGCGCGGTCTCCCGCAGTCGAGCCCTCGTGCACCGCGGGATCAGAACCGGAGACGGCCACCCAGGAGTACCGCCGGTCCGGATCGGCGACCGAAGCGCGGGTCGACCACGGGAGCGAACGAGCGGCCCTGGCCGACTTCAATACGGTCCCATTCCTCGCGTTTCACGAAGCGGCCAAGCGCGAGGCCCATCAGACCCCAGAAGACCGTATGGGTCCCTGTTCCCGTCGAGCAGAGAGAGTCCTCCTCCCAGCTGGGGCCCGCGTCCCGGCACGACGTCGTTTCTACGACAACGCCAACCGCGACACCGGTTGCCACTCCCAGTTTCCAGTAGTTCCGGGTCCCCGCGCTGCGCTCCAGCCGGTCGATATCGTCCCATGCGAAAGACCGTGCCTGGCCCGATGCGGGTTCAAGAACTGCCAGGCTGTCAGGACCGACTCGAAACACCTTGCCGATCGTCGTGTCGAGGTCGTGGAGCTGTACCCGGACTCGCGTCCCGAATGCCTGAGCTGACAGCCGGTGAGTGGCAGAGGTGGCCAGAGCGAGGAAGAAGACCGCTGTAGCCAGGCAATGAATGAGCAGCTTTCCGCATGGCATGCCGACGTTCCCGGACGCGACCACCCTTTCCGGCCGGACACTACGGCGCCCGTCCTTCAAGGGATGGTCCGGCTGAAGTGCGCCCAGAGTTCCCCGAGCCATTCGACTTCGGTCGACGTCAGTGGTCCCGGGGGACGTGCCCGCCACCACTCTCTAACCTCTGTTTCAGCATCTCGCAACGACGCGGGCGACCAGGCCGAGCCGGGATCCGGGAACAACTCCGCGCGATCGATGAAGAACCCGGATCCCACCGAGGCGAGAGACATGGCGCGGTCGGCTTCCGGCGTGGCGTCCGCGGGCCGAGCCAACCCCACCCGGAAGTAGGGCAGAGTCCAGTTGTTCGGCGCAAGTACACCTGCCGGATTCTCAACCCAGACCCACGCGTGGAGCACCGAGACGCCATGCCCAGCTTCCCGCCCACGGGAGATCGCCTCGTGGCCGGCCAAGCCACCTCCCGCATGATTCATGCGATGGCTTTCCATGTCGAGCCTGCCCGAATGGACGTGCCAAAAAGACGGTTCGAACGGGCTGGGTGGTGGCGGCCGGCTCGCATCCGGGTCGACCACGTACGCAAAACCGATTCCAACCAGGGTTTCCCGCCCGTCCACCAGCGCATACGTCAGGAGCTCGGGTCGCGCCGATTCGATCTTCCCATCGAACAGACGACCAAGGCTGACCCAATGACGGCCCATCGCCGGCGCGTCGCTGCCAATGGGCCGGTACCCGTCCGCATAGGCGGCGGCGGGGCTCTCGTAGGGCGCGGTCGCTCGTCGACTGTCCAGGAGGAATACGGTTTGCGCCGCTGACAGCGTGCACAATGAAGCGGGAGCAATGTCGCACGGGCTGTGGTTCTGCCCTCCGGCGCTGCCCGAGCCGGCCAGACTCCCGAGGAACAGAACCACCGGTACGGCAAGTCGGTGCCCCGTCATCGGATACCAACCGGCTCCAGCACTTCAATCGCGCCGTAGGCTTCCTGAAGGCGGGCGAGCAAGTCAGGACTCGCGCCCTGGGGGTAGCGGGCGAGGAACCGTAAACGGCCTCGGATGGCCGGATCCGAGGCGATGCGAGAGCCCTCGGTCACCATGAACGCATGCGGACGGCGACGGTCTTGGGAGCTTCCGGCGTACATGAATTCGGCGAGAGTGATCGCATGGAACGGAATCCGGGCAAGCTTTCCGGAGAGTCCCGCGGGCGACGAAGCGTGGACCAGGAGAATCAGCGCCTCTGCCTCTACAGTCAGGACCTCTCCGTGGATGGAGTCGCCGGAAAGGTAGAGAAACGCGGGGACCCCACTGGGCTGGTATGCGGGTGGAAAGGTACTTGGTAGCGGGCGGTCCGAACCGGCGCAGCCGGCGCCGATGATGCACATGATCAAAGCGAACGAGCGTCGCTTCTCGAACCGGATACGCGTCATCTCTGTGAAATCCATACGGCGTGGAATCGCTCTTCGATCTCCTCCCGGGACGCGTGCCAGCGACGCAGGGCCTCCACAAGAGTCCCGGGACCGGGCTGGAACGGTGTCGTCTCCCGGCCGCCGGACAGCCAGCTCGCCCGCACCCACTCGATGTAGTATCCCTGCGATGCAAGGAAGAACGTCCTGTTCCGCCGTGGTTCGACATCCGGGCGGTCCCGTCCGGGTCGGAAGACGGCACTGAAGCTGTGACCCGGAGAAGTGACCAGGTAGGACTCGTCCGGCGAGGCGAGTTGCGACAGGATCCGAGGCTGTTCGGTGCCGTCCGGAGCACGAACCTCGGAAACCGGTATCAGGCGGCCTTCCGCGTGTCGTGCCGCCCCGAAGGGAGTCACCTGGTCCAAGCGCCAGTGATCGGCCGGAAACGCGAGTCGGATCCTGACCGACCCGTTCGATGGGCCAGGGCCTGTTGGAACAAGCACGGCGACGTCCGCCCACGCCAGCGGCCCCTCGTCACCAATACGCGCCACCTCGCGCCAATCCCCCCCGTCGGAGACGCTGACGCGCATCCCGAGGTTGTCGGCGGCCCATTGCCCCAGTTCGACTGCGGGACCGATCTCCCGCAAGTCTCGCCCGAGCCAGTCCAGAGCGCGCACGCCACGGTCACCCAGCATCATTTCGTAGAAGAGGACCGTGGAGAGCAGGCTGTTCCGCATGCGAAGATGGAGCCCCACCTCGGCCGTTTCCGGCGGGAGCGCGACTTCGAACTCAATGTAGTCCCGAACGTCTCCTTCACTGGAAGCGGCTGCGGTGCCGATGCGCGATGGAGAACTCGTGTATGCGAGCGAATCCCGCCTCGAAAGAACGTGCGTCACGTCCAGACCGTCCCGGTTGACGGCCTGACGCAGGGGAAGTGGCTGGGCAAGCACCAGCGGACGCCCAAGCGGATCGGGCACGACACGTTCGTCTGAGGCGTGGGCGACCTCGATAAGCTCGAGGTGGTTAATGTAGTGGGTCTCGAGGAACTCGTTGCGAAGCGTGAGCCGCACCTCGCCGTGCTCGTCGACGCCCGCGGCCAGCCGATCGATGTCCCGCGCCTCGAAGAGTGGAGCGATGCTGTAGGAGAAGGCCTCCGCTTCGAGTCGCTCGGTGCCCAGGCTGTCCGAGTACACGGTAGGGCAGGAACCACACAAATAGAGGCACGCCACACCCAGTAGCGCGGTTCCGGCCGTAGCACCGATCACCACATCGGCAATCGACTCGAGGTTCAGCGTGTCCGACTCTGCGAGAAGGAAACTCTCCATCGCAACCACGCTGTCCAGCGCGATACCCGACACCGAACCGACATGGTCAAGACGAATGTCGAAGCGTGCTCCGGTGCCCGTTATCAGGATGTCGTCGATCACGGCTCCGTCAGCGAACACGATCGTGGACCCGTCCAGCAGGTGCGCCTTGACGGGGGATTCGACCACCTGCGCGCTACTGGCCAGCGGAACGGCCAGGTAGCTGAAGGTCCTGGTGCACGACCCGCCGACCACGATCGTCAGCAACATGACGCCGACCAGGGCACGTGTCCGCCTGCGGGCCAGGAACGTACGCAGCATGCGGGAACACGAGAACAACATCATCATCGCTCCCCGGACGAATCGCCGTCACGCCGGACAGCAAGGTTCGTAACGACCGCCTTCCCGGTGTCGACGGACCAGCTGCCAGAGTGCCGCGCGGTCGACACAGCCTCTTCCAGGTACTCGCGGCACTCCTTCACCTTCTTGCGGCCGTTCCATGCCGACCAGAGATGGAGACCCCCGTAGGCCAACACGCCAGCACCGGCCGCCCGCACAGGATCATCGTCATCTGCCAGCACGTATCCACCGAGCACGGTGTTATACGTGCCCCACAATGCATCCAGGGCCGGGTACAACATGCTCGTCGTGCAAAGCTCGGAAAGCACGATCCCCGTTCCCGGCTCCGGGCGGAGATCAGGTGGACCGTCGACCAGCAGGAAGGAGCAACCACCTTGCACGACGACGCAGGCGGCAAGCAGACCGGTACGCAACATGTCAGAACCGGTATGCTGCGCTGACGATGGGGCGGATCTCCGCCCCGTCTTCCAGGTAGTAGGCGACCCCTGCCTCAAGGGCAATGGCGGCTCCGAGCAACCGCAGGCTGGCCGTCACTATGTTGCTTCCGTCCTCGATGCCGACCCGCCGGAATTCGCCGGCCAGCCCCAATTCCGGTGTCACACTGAAGTCGCCACCGGCCGCGAAGACGCCGAACTGCTCGGTCTGGGTCGCACCACGGATCGTTGCCGCAAGGCCGGTCACTCCGCCGGATGCATGTAGACGGAGACCCCCGTCCACCGCAATGGAGCCTGCAATCGAGCCCGCGTAGTAGGTCACGGTCTCCTCCGCGAGCAGCAACCCCCCGTATCCTCCAACAGCTACCGAGACCTGCTCGCTGCTCCACGCGCGGTACCTGGGCGCCAGGTACGGGAAGAGGTCGGAGTCGCCACCGAGCGCGTCGTAGTAGACGAAGCCCGAGCCCGCGGTCAATGTCAGACGGTCCGTCACGCCGTAGGACGCCTGACCTGCAACGGGCAATACATCCCCGAATTCGCCAAGGTGGGCCAGCGGGCTCGCGCCCAGATAGCCCACGCTCACATGCCCCCGACCTTGCGCAAGGGTATAGCCCGTCGATGCCGCGAACGCCACCAGCAGCCGCGGAGGAAAGGGATCCGGTTGGCCGGTGGCGGCAGTCTGTGCACGGGTCTCTTGTACTGTGGGCGCGGCAGGCGGCGCTCGCCGGGGTCCGGCCGGTTCGGGCGACGGGGGCTCGGGCTGCACCGCGGCGGGCGTCACCTGGTTCGAGCCCGCAACGACTGTAATGCTCTGCTGTTCGGAGAGACCCCCGGGATCTCGTGCCAGTGCATTCACGATCGCCGTGCCCGTGCCCGCCTGTGTAATGGTGACGATCTCCCCGGCAACCGCGACGGTAGCTACGACCGCGTCGGACGTCGTTGCTTCAAAGGTCAGGGTCTCCCCTTCCGGATCGCGAAAATAGGAGGAGAGGCCAATGGACACCCACTGGCCCGCCGCGAGGGTTTGACCGGGGATCGTCCCGATCGGCTGCGGTGCGCGGTTGGCCGTTTCAACCGTGACCTGCGTGCTTTGCGTGGCCGAGAGGCCGTCGGGATCACTGGCGAGAACGGTTACCACGGCCATCCCCGGCGCCACGCCCGTTACCGTCAGGACGTTGCCCGACACGGAAACCGTCGCGGTCGCGACATCCGAAACCGTGGCCGCGTAGGCCAGCGCGTCTCCGTCCGGATCGCTGAAGTACGCCGTCAGGTCCAGCGACGCCGACTGGCCTGCCGCGACGGTCTGGGCGGGAAGGGGCCCCACCGTTTCGGGAGCCGCTGGATCCTGGGCGAGTGCGGGCGCCGCCGACCAGACGATCGCAAGCGCCACGATGGCTGCCGCGGATTCCCGGGTCAATTCAAGGTTCATCGGATTCCTGTTCGGTTGGATTGCACTGCGGCGCTCGTCGACCCGCAGCTCGCTTCTCCCTGGTGATCGGCGATGCTCCGAAGCCACGCCTGGAACGCCTGATTGTCAGGGGAGCACAGCCGCGTGTCGTCCCAGTGGAACAGCTCCAGCGGCACGTTGATGAGAGCCTGCGGGAGCGCCCCGTCCATTCCGCTGTCGCTCACGTCCAGCTCTCTCAGGTTGGAAAGCTGGCCGAACTCGGGGGGGATCGAGCCGTCGAGCCAGGTCATGTCCGAAAAATCCAGCCGGGTCAGGCTCCGAAGATTGCCCAACTCCAGCGGGATCACGTCTTTGAAGCCGGTGTCGCTCAGATCCAGCAGCTGAAGCTTGTCGAGCTTGCCGAGGGCCGCTGGAATCGAGGTGCCCGATCCGAGGAACGTGTTGTCGCCCAGGTTCAGTTCTTCCAGATCTCGCAGATCGCCGATCTCCGCCGGCAGCGCGCCGTCCACGCGGTTGTCGTTGAGATTCAGCCGCTTGAGCTTCTGCAGATGGACGAACTCCCGGGGAATCGGCCCCCACACGTTGTTGCCGGGAAGGCTGAGTTCGATGACTCGACCATCGTCGTCCGTCGTGACTCCGTACCAGGCGCCCAGCGGCCGGTCGGTCAGCCAGTTGGTGTCGATACGCCAATAGAAGTCGCCACCGGTACCCTCATAGAACGCCACCAGCGCTTCCCGGTCCCGGGAGCGGGTCCCCACGGTGACTTTGACACTCTGCATCGCGGTGAGGCCTCCGGGGTCGGTCGCCGTCACCGTCAACGTCGCACTCCCGGGTGCGACTCCCGCGATGGTCAGTGTGCGGCCCGACACGGATGGCACGGCGACCCCGATGTTGTTCGAAGTCGCGGTATACGTGAGCGCGTCGCCGTCCCGGTCACTGAAGTACAGCGAGGCGTCGACCGTCACCGTCTGTCCGGCCGGGACCGTCTGGTCGGGAATGGAGCCGACCGCCTCCGGTGCCTGGTTGAGGCGCTGCACCGTCACGCCGGCATCCAGCTCCGCTGTCAGGCCGCCGGGGTCGGTCGCCGTTACCGTCACCGTCGCGTTGCCGGCGGCCACTCCGGCGATCGTCAACGTGCTCCCGGATATGGAGACCGCGGCGACCGCGATGTCGGATGTGGTTGCCGCATAGGTGAGCGGGTGGCCGTCCGGATCGCTGAAGAACGGTGCGATGTCGACCGTGGCCGTTTCCCCGGCCGTAACCGTTTGATCGGGAATGGAACCGACCGTCTCCGGCGCCCGGTTGGCCGCCTCGACCGTCACCGCCGTGTTCTGCGTCGCCGACAGGCCTCCGGGATCGCTTGCCGTCACCGTCACCGTCGCACTGCCCGCCGCGACTCCCACGAGCGTCAACGTGCTCCCGGACACCGACGCCGAAATCACGCTCGCGTTCGAGCCGCTCGCCCCGTAGGTGAGCGGGTCGCCGTCCGGGTCGCTGAAATAGGATGCGACGTCGACAGTCACCGTTTCCCCGGCGGTCAGCTGCTGCGCCGGGATCGTGCCCGCAGCCACGGGCGCCTGATTGGTGGGCTCGACCGGATCGGCAGCCCCATCGCCACAGGCAGCGGTCCACGTGATCGCTCCCAGTGCGATCGCAAGCGCGACGGTGGACGTTCGATCGGTCATGCTGATTCCCGGAGCGCTGGCGTCATCAGGGGTGGGACCGCCTTGTTTCACTGGCAGGGGAGTTCGTGATCCCCGCGCGACACTGCGATCATCGCCGGTTGCATCGGCGAGATCCGCGAATGAGAAGATCATAGCGAGAGAACACACGCGCCGACATCCCCTCTTTGGGGGATAGTCGGGCGGGCCGGGCGGGGAGCAGACTCGCGACGGTCACGTCATAAAATGCATCGCGCGAACGATCAATACGCGATCTTATGGCTTGATCCTTTGAGACCACCGTGTCCGCCGAAGAGCCTACAGGAACGACCGACGCCGGTACGCCGAGATGGCAGCGACGTCCCTTAGCGGGCCTCAGGTTCCCAATAGCCCCAGCACGAGGTCTGCGGTTCGCGCCGAGGCGCCTCGGTGTTCTTCGATCACGCGCTGGCCGTTGCGAGCCATGCGGAGCCGGGTGTCCGGATCATCCAGGAGGCGGGCCGCGGCGGCCATGGGGGAAGCCGTCACGGTAATGCCGCCGCCCGCCGCCAGTGCCGAGACTACGTCGGCGAAGTTCTCGTGGTGGGGACCGATGATGGTCGCGCACCCGGCGGCGACGGGTGGGATGGGATCGGATCCGCCCATGGGTGCGAAGCTCCGGCCCACGATGGCGACATCCGCCAGCGCGTACGCCAGTTCCAGTTCGCCCATGGTGTCGAGGAGGAAGAGGTCGATGGAGGTGGGGGCGGCCGCATCGGGGGCAGGTGGATGGCCGCGGTCGGCAGTGCGGTTCTCGGGCGGGGGGGCGCGGTCGGCAATGTGGCCGGACGGAGGCGGGACGGCTTCGTTGGCGGTGGGGGTACCCTCCGGGTCGCGGCTGCCGCTCCGGGCGCGGCTCCGGCGGCGGATGGCGGGGTGGAGGGCGGCGACTGCGTCGAACCGCTCGGGCCTTCGGGGCACCAGGAGCAGCTGGGCGGCGGGGGGGCGGGTGGCGATCAGCTCCTCCTCTTCGCCCGGCCCGGTCGAGCCGGCGACGATGAGGGGCCGGGACCGGTCGAGGTCGAGGTCGGCCGCGAGCGCCTCGGCCGCCGGGGGCGTCGTGGCGGCGGATTCGGTGGCGAGCGCTTCGGCCGCGGGAAGCTCGGCGGCCGGGGCGGCGGTCGCGGGCCGGCCCGGGAAGGGGCGGCCCGAGGTGTCCCATTTCATCGTGTCGGTGACCCGCACCCGGTCGCGGGGGACACCCAAGTCGACGAAGCGGCCGGCGTACGCTTCGTTCTGGGCGGCCACGGCCGCGAGCCGGCGGAACAGGGGCCGCACCCACCGCCGCGCGCGCCGGTAGCCGCGGTAGCTGGAGTCGCTCATCCGGCCGTTCACCACGCAGACGGGGATGCCCCGCCTCGTGCACTCGGTCACGAAGTTGGGCCACACCTCCAGCTCGGTGAGAGCCACCACGTCCGGGCGCACGGCGTCCAGGAACCGGCGCACCATCCAGGAGAGGTCGAGGGGGTAGCGGACCACCGCATGACGGTTTCCGTAAAGGGAGCGCGCGCGCGCGATCCCGGTGTCGGTGGTGCTGCTCACGACCACCCGGGCGCGGGCTGCGAGGAGGTCGACCAGCTGCCGGGTCGCGGCAACCTCACCCACGCTGACCCCGTGGACCAGCACGGTCGGGGGCTGGGGGCGGGCGGGAGCGCTGTCCGTGGGCAAAGCCTGTACATTCGGGGCGTCCACATGCCCGAACCGGCCCCTCCAGTCCGTCCTCCACTTTCCTCTAGCGAGGCGAGCCGCAACGACCGGGCTGGCCAGCAGCGCGGCCACCAGATAGAAGAGGTCGTAGCGCAGCATTTCGCCTAGCAGTCGGTGGATGAATCCGCGCGAGCACCGAGAGCGGCGAGGCACCGGGCTGGCGAGGCACTTTGGGGGCGGAACAGCCGAATCTCTGCGTGACGGGGATGTCGCTCGTCCCCGAAGAGGATCGCACCGCGTCCCTTAACGGTTATCATTTGCCCGTCGTCATCGTTTGAACCTCGCCATCCTTCGCCCGTCGCGAATCTCCGCCATCGGGTTGTTCGGCGATAGTCCTCCAATAGCCATGGCGATCGAGAAAACACCGCAACGCCCCGAGCCGGAATCGCAGCGCCCCGCGTCGGAATCGCAACGCCCCGCGTCGGAATCGCAACACCCCGCGTCGGAATCGCAACGCCCCGCGTCGGAATTGCAACGCCCCGCGTCGGAATTGCAACGCCCCGCGCCGGAATTGCAGCGCCCCGCGTCAGCATCGCGCCGCCCCGAGTCAACATCCCGGCGCCCGAGGCGAACCTCGCGGTTCGCGCTTCCGGATGCTCCCCGGGCCATCCTTCTCGTGCGCCTCACGGCGCGCGGCGACGTGCTGCTGGCGTCGCCCGTGGTCGAGGCTCTCAGACGCCGCTATCCGAAGGCGCATATCGCGTGGGTGGTGGAGTCCCACGCCCGCAGCATGATCGAACATCACGAGGGCCTCGACGAGATCATCGTCTGGGACCGCGCCGCGTGGAAAGGCATGATCCGGGCTGGACGCTGGCGGGCGCTCTGGCGTGCGTTTCGGGAACTGCGCGCGAGGCTTCGGGCGCCCGGATTCGATATCGCCCTCGATCTGCAGGGGCTTCTGCGCAGCGGATGGGTGGCGTGGCTCTCGGGCGCTCCCGTGCGCATCGGGCTCGGCTCGAAGGAGGGCAGCTGGATGCTGATGACCGGCACCGTGCCCCGTCACGGCACCGCGCCCGGGAGCACCAGCCTGCAGTACCCGTACTTCGCGGACGCCCTCGGGCTCGCGAGCGAGACGCCGGCGCTGCACCTGGTCCTCGGCGACGACGACGAGGACTTCGCGGCACGCTTCATCGCCGAACATGGTCTGGAGGGAGGCTACGCGGCGCTCGCCCCCTTCACCACCCGGGCCCAGAAGCACTGGTTCGAGGACCGCTGGGCTGCGCTGGCGGGGCGCATCCGTGATGAATTGGGCCTGCCGGTGGTCATTCTGGGCGGACCGGCGGACCGTGAAGCCGCCGGGCGCATCGCGGGCGCCGGCTCCCCTGCCCCGATCGTCGACCTGACCGGCCGCACGCGCCTCGGCGAGGCGGCGGCCGTGGTGAAGCGCGCCGGGCTCTTTCTGGGGGTGGATACCTGCCTTTCGCACGTCTCGGTCGCGTTCCGCCGGCCTTCCGTGCTCCTCTTCGGATCGAACATCCCCTATCGCGAAGCACCGCACGCGCGGGCACGCATCGCGCTGGAGCTTCAACCCTGCGCGCCCTGCGGCAACCGGCCCACCTGCGACGGCGCCTTCTGGTGCATGCAGGCGCTCGAGGTGGACGAGGTGTTCGCGATGGCGAGGACGGTGGTCCGGGAGGGCTGAACCCTCGCGACCTCCGCCACCGGCGTTGCCCGCGCATGACTTGCGGGTCGAGTGTCACTCGTCATCGGCATCCTCGAAGAGACCCCCGCGGAAACCCTTTCGCACGGGGCGCGGTCCTGCGTCTATTGGGGGGTCCGACGGCGTCGCTCCGGCGCCCTTCCCCGCCGACCCCAGACTCGAGCCGCCCTTGTCTTTCGTCCATCTCCACTGCCACTCGGAGTTCTCCCTCCTCGACGGCGCCAACCGTCTCACCGATCTCGTCCACAAGGCGAAGGAGTTCGAGATGCCGGCGCTGGCCCTCACGGACCACGGGTGTCTTTTCGGGGCCTGGGCCTTCCGCAAGGAAGCGGAGAAGGAGGGCATCCAGCCCATCATCGGCATGGAGGCGTACGTGGCCCCCGGCGACCGGCGGCACAAGGAGCCGATGCGCGTCAGCGGGCGCGAGGTCAAGAAGCCGTACCACCACCTCGTGCTGCTCGCCCGCGACCGGGAGGGGTATCAGAACCTGATCAAGCTCTCCTCGATCGGGTACCTGGAGGGCTTCTATTACAAGCCGCGCATCGACCGGGAGGTGATCGAGCGCCATTCGGCGGGGCTGATCTGCACCTCTGCGTGCATGGCCGGCGAAGTGGCGCGCCGGCTGGCCGAGGACGACTGGAAGGCCGCGCGCGAGGCGGCGGAGTGGCACGCCAACGTTTTCGGGGAGCGGTACTACCTGGAGGTCCAGGGACACGACACGCCGGGCCAGGACGCGGTGAATGAGAAAGTGTTCCAACTCGCCAGGGAAATCGGCCTGCCGGTGGTCGCGACCAACGATGCCCACTTCCTGCACGCCGAGGATCACAGCGCGCACGACGTTCTCATCTGCATCGGGCTCGGAAAGGACCACGACGACGAGCACCGGATGAACTACGATAAGGGGCTCTACTTCAAGTCGGGCTCCGAGATGGCCGAGCGCTTTCCGGACCATCCCGAAGTGCTGGAGAACACGCTGGCGATCGCCGATCAGGTCGACGTCTCCTTCGAGAAGAAATACTTCCTGCCCGAGTTTCCCATTCCCGAAGACCACGCCGACAGCGACGACTATCTCCGGTATCTGAGCATCGAGGGGGCGAAGAAGCGCTACGGCGATCCACTCTCGGACGAGGTGCGCAAGCGGCTGGACTATGAGCTCGGGGTCATCGCCGAAACGGGCTACGCCGGATATTTCCTCATTACCTGGGACTTCATGCGCTGGGCCCGCGAACACGGCGTGCCGGTCGGGCCCGGACGGGGCTCGGCCGCCAGTTCGCTGGTGGCCTACTCGCTCTGGATCACCAATATCGACCCCCTCGAATTCGGACTCCTCTTCGAGCGTTTCCTGAATCCGGAGCGCAAGGAGATGCCGGACATCGACATCGACTTCTGCTTCGAGCGCAGGGGCGAGGTGATCGACTATGTGCGGCGCAAATACGGCCGCGACGCCGTGGGACAGATCATCACCTTCGGCACCATGAAGTCGCGCGCGGTGGTGCGGGATGTGGGCCGGACCCTCGGCTTCAAGCCGAGCGAGACCGACCGCATCGCGAAGATGATCCCCAATCAGCCGGGTCAGGCGCTGACCATCAAGCAGGCGCTGGAGAAGATCTCCGACGTCAGGGAGCTGTACCGGACGGACGAGCGCTATCGGAAGCTCTTCGACTATTCGCGCACCCTGGAGGGACTGAGCCGGCACGCGTCGGTGCACGCGGCCGGGGTCGTGATCGCGCCCGGGCCGCTCTCCGACTATGTGCCCGTGTGTGTCCAGTCGCGAGGCAGCGGGGTGCGCGGGAACGGCGCGGCCCGGGCGGCGGGCGGAGGGGCGGCATCGCGCGACGGCCCGGCGCCCGACGTGGATGTGGTCACGCAGTACGACATGAACAGCGTGGACGACGCCGGCATGCTCAAGATGGACTTTCTGGGGCTGCGCACCCTCACCATCATCCACGACGCCGTCGAACTGGTAAGGGCGAAGCACGGGGCGCTGCGCCACCCGCAGACGGGCGCGGTCCATTCAACCATGGACGACGTTCCCCTGGACGACGCGCGGGTCTACGAGATGCTCGCGCAGGGGGGTACGTCCGGCGTGTTCCAGTTCGAGTCCGCGCTGGCCACGGGAAAGCTGCGGGCCATGCGCTGCGACCGTTTCGAGGACCTGGTCGCCACCAACGCCCTCATTCGGCCCGGTCCCCTCGACTCCGGAATGACCGACGTCTATATCAGGCGCAAGCTGGGACAGGAGCCGGTCACCTATCCGCATCCCGAGCTGGAGGAATTGCTCGAGCCCACCTACGGCATCATCGTCTATCAGGAGCAGGTGATGCGCATCGTGAATATCCTCGCGGGATATTCGCTGGGTGAAGCCGACGTCGTGCGCAAGGCGGTGGGCAAGAAGATCCCGGAGCTGATTCGCGCCGAGCTGGCGACCTTCCGGGAGCGCGCCACCGGCAAGGGGGTGGACCCGCAGGTCGCCGGGGAGCTCGCCGACCAGATCGAGACCTTCGGCCGCTACGGCTTCAACCGCGCGCACAGCGCCGGATACTCGCTCCTGTCGTATCACACCGCGTGGCTCAAGTGCCACTATCCCGCCGAGTTCATGGCGGCGCTGCTCTCGTCGGTGCTTTCGAATACCGACCAGGTTGTGAAGTACATTCTCGAGAGCCGCGAGCTGCACCGCTCCATTCCGGACCTCGAGGAGCCCATCAACCTGCTGCCGCCGGACGTGAACGAGTCGGGGTGGAAGTTCACGGTCACCGGGGGCGCCCAGATTCGATTCGGGCTGGGAGCGGTGCGCGGGGTGGGGGCGGCTGCGGTCGAGTCGGTGCTGGGGGCGCGGGCGGAGGGCGGGCGTTTTGAGACGCTGTTCGACTTCCTGGATCGTATCGACACGCGCGCGCTCAACAAGCGGGCCTGCGAGGCGCTGATCGCGGCGGGGGCGCTCGACGCCTTCGGGCACCGGGCCCAGTTGGTGGCCGGACTGGACGTTGCCTACGCCGAAGCCAATGCCCGTCAGGCGGGCCGCGAACTCGGCCAGGGATTGCTTTTCGGCGGCCCGGTGACCGTGGAGGCATCGACGCCCGATTTGCCCAACGTCCGCGAGTGGCCGGAACGAGAGCGGTTGGCGCAGGAAAAGGAGGCGCTCGGATTCTTCATCTCCGGCCATCCGCTGGACCGCTTCAGCGATGCCGTGCACGTCTTCCGGGAGGTCAACACCTCCAGGCTGCGCAGGCACGCGAACGCGTCCGTCGAGATCCCATGCGTCGTGACCCAGGTGCAGCGCCAGATCTCGCGCAGGGACAACTCGGAGTGGGGGCGGATCACCATCGAGGACTTCCACGGAACCGCGCAGGTGCTCGCCTTCCGCGACGCCTGGGCGGCCGGCAAGGAGCCCCTGCAGCAGGATGCGGTGGTGCTGATCCGGGGCAAGGTGTCGGGCCGGGAGCGCGACGAGGAGGACCCGCCGATCTTCCTCGACGAGGTGGAGCTTCTGGACGACGTGCTCACCTCCGGGCGGCTGGCGCTGCGCATTGCGCTGGACGGGAAGGCCGAAGTCCCGGAAGACGCCTTCGCCAGGGCGAGGAAAATGCTCGCGGGACATCCGGGAGACGCCCCGGTGGAGGTGCTTTGGCGGTCCGGCAACGGGGAGCGCGACCTGCGGTTGCGCTCGAGGACGCTGAGTGTGGATCCGGGAGCCGCGACTTTGCGGGAGCTGCGGGAGGTGCTGGGTCAGACGCGGGTGGAGTTGGTGCGGGCGTAGGCTGGTGGGGACGCGGGACCGGTTCAAGTGTAAGACTGGCTATCGCAACGCCCGCAGCCATGACTGACATCTTCTGATGTCTACTGGTGAGTTACTGGTGATATCCTTCCTCGATCGCTTGCGTCGGATGTCGGGACGGTCGGGGCTGCTTCTGGTTCTGCTGGGGGCGGCGGGATGTTTTCGTGTGAACACGCCGCGTGCGGCGCGTGTCACTCTCCCCCGCGACGCGGAGCCGCGGCAGGAGTACAAGTCGACTCTGGGGAATCCCGCGTTCTACGACGAGTTCGGCGTTCGTTACCGCGTGCTGCAGACCAGCAAGGACTTCGTACAGCGCGGGATCGCTTCCTGGTACGGCCACCCCTTCCACGGCCGGGCGACTTCCACGGGCGAAACCTACGACATGTACGCCATGACGGCGGCCCACAAGACGCTCCCGCTCCCCACCTACGTACGGGTCACCGACCTCGACACGGGCAACCGGGTGGTGGTGCGGGTGAACGACCGGGGACCGTTCGTGGAGGGCCGCGTAATCGACCTCTCCTACGTCGCGGCGGTGAAGCTTGGAATCGCCGACAAGGGGACCGCGCGGGTGGAGGTGCGGGCGCTCGACCCGCCCGCGGTGGATCCGCCGCGGATGGAAGCGTTGGCGCTGGGCCGGGCGGGGATGGATCCGCCGTAGGTGGGAGCGTTCGCGCCGGGCTGGCCGGGTGTGGATCTGCCGTAGGTGGGAGCGTTCACGCCGGGCTGGCCGGGTGTGGATCCCGGGCTCGAGGCGTGGCTGAGTCCGTCGGGAGGCTGGGGCGGTGCGATGCGGATTTGGGCTGGCCGCGCGAGTTCACTTCATCGTGTTCCACGCCCCTCCGCGAGCCCTCTTCATCCTGGTTCACACCCCTCCGCGCGGTGTTGCATTATCAGAAAAGCAACAATTTGTTGCATCTGCGGATTTGCAACACGCTGCGGAGGGGCCCGATAGCTGGTAGCAGCCCGTGGATGAACCGCACGCGCACCGAGAGCGGGGACGCGTTGCGGTGAGCTAATCCCGCGAGCCCTCTTCCCGATCCCAGGCGGTGAAGGGACGCCCCACGAGGTTGGTGTTCAGGTAGCGCGGATCGTCGGTGACCTCCTCACCCAGCCACTGGGGATGCGCGAACGTCTGGTCCTCATGGGACAGCTCGATCTCGGCGACCACCAGACCGGCGTTCTCCGCGTGGAACTCGTCGACCTCCCAGATGTGACCGTCGGGCCCTGGGATGTCGTAGCGGGTCTTTTCGATGAACGGGCGCCGGCATAGTTCGCTCAGCATCTGAACCGCGTCCCCGAGCGGGATCGAGTATTCGAACTCGGAGGCGCGCGGGCCGACCTTGTTGCCCTTCACATTCAGCGTGGCCCGTTCGCCGGCCGTGCGCACCCGCACGGAGCGCGTGCTGGAGGTGGACAGGTAGCCCTGCCGCATGCGGACCCCGGTCACGCCGGACCTCGATGCAGCGGCTCTCCATGCATCGGACCGCACCAGAAACTTGCGCTCGATCTCGTGCGCCATCGCGGTCCTCCCCTGTCTTCCGGGTTGCGTGGCGGATTCCTGCCAATCCAAACTGCGGCTCGACAGCCGGTCGCCAACAGGGGCGGCCTCGGCGTCATCGGGGACCGCCGCAGCGAACAGAGGAGCTTGAAATGGATGGGTCGTTGCAGGAGCAGAGGCCGCCGAAGAGGCACTGGGCGGCGCAGGAGCGCGGGGTGTGCAAGCAAGGCGGCGCGGGCGTCTCCCGCCGGGAATTCCTGGGCGCGGCGGCCGGGGCTGCCCTTATCGGACCCGGGCTGGCGTCGTGGCGCCGGGCGGATCCCTATGTGCTGGTGCTCGGGGTGGCACAGGATGGCGGCATGCCCCAAACCGGGTGCTACGCGCCCCGGTGCGACCGTGCCCGCGAACGCGAGCAGCCGCGCTACGTGTGCTCTCTCGCCATCGTGGAGCCCGACGCCGACCGATACTACCTGGTGGACGCCTCTCCCGATCTCCGCCAGCAGATGGACCTGATCGACGCCCCGGGTTTCCGCGCTCGCGCTCAGGCGCGGCGGCCCTTCGACGGGATCTTCCTGACCCACGCGCACATGGGGCACTACCTCGGGCTCGCCCACCTGGGCCGGGAAGGCCTGGGGATCGCCCCCACGCCGTGCTACTGCAGCCCCGAGATGGCGGGCTTTCTTGCATCCAACGGCCCCTGGAGCCTGCTCGTGGACGAGGGCCGCCTGGACCTGCGCCCCGTCGAGTTCGACCGCTGGTACGAGATCGACGAGAGCCTCTCCGCGATGGCCACCCCGGTCCCCCATCGTCCCGAGTTCTCGGATACCGTCGGCTGGACCTTCCGGGGTCCGAGCCGCTCCCTCCTCTATCTCCCGGACATCGACAGCTGGGAGGCATGGGACCGGGACGTCGCGGAGGTCGTGCGCGGCGTGGACGTGGCCCTGCTGGACGCTGCCTTCTACAGCCCCGGGGAGGTTCCGGGGCGGAACATCGAGGACATCCCCCACCCCATGGTGCCCCACACGATGGATCTGCTGCAGGAGGTTGTGCGGGGGGAGAGCGAGGTCGCGTTCATCCACCTGAACAACACCAATCCGGCGTTGGACGAGGCTTCGCCGGAGGCCCGGGAGATCGCGCGCCGGGGGTTCTCGGTGGCGACCGAGGGGCAGAGGTTCGGGCTGTAGCACGGCACCCCCGGCCGGACGGCGAGGGGCGGCGGGATGTTGTGGCGGGCGAGGGACCGGTTCGGGCTGTAGCCGGCTGCTACGGCGTGTCGCGGCGGAGGATCGCCCGTCCGCCCATCACCACGCCGAACCCGATGGCGGAGCCGAGCAGGCCGACGACGCTGGCAGTGAACAGCGGCGGAAGATTGTCGATGAGGCCGGTGCGCACCGCGACCCAGAGCATCACCCCGAAGGCGATCGCGGCAAGAGCCTCGGGTGAGCCGGCGCGGCGCGTGTAGAGGCCGCCCAGGACGGGCACGAACAGGCTGACGGCGAGCAGCGCGTAGAAGATCGTGAGGGCCTCGATGACGCCGGGAAGCACGGCCGCCAGGAGAATGCCCAGCGCGCCGCCGGTGAGCGCCGCGATGCGGGCCACACGCAGGACGGAGGCGTCGGAGGCGTCGGGGCGGACGAAGCGGCGGTAGAGGTCGCGCGAGAGCGACGTCGAGAGCATGAAGAGGATGGCGTCCGAGGAGCTCAGCTCCGCCGAAAAGACGGCGGCGAGGCCGAGGGTGCCCAGCCACAGGGGAACCCCCACGGTGAGCACGAGCGGAAGGGCGAACTCGTGGTCGGCCAGCGCCGGGTCGTAAACGCGCGCAACCATTCCCAGGAGCGGCGGGACGGCGGCGAAAACGAGGAGGGCGACCGCGGTGGCGGCGAGGCCGATGCGGATTGCGCGGGCGTCGACCGCGCCGTAGGCCTTCTGGATGAGGCCGGGGGAGATGACGAAGCCGGGCGCGACCAGGGCGAGGTAGATCCAGCCGGATTCGCCTCCCTGCCAGAAGCTGAGACCGTCGGCGGGCGCGGCGGCGACCACCGCCTCCCATCCTCCTGCGGCGGACATCGCCCAGGGGAGGGCGATCCCGAAGCCGGCGGCCATGACGACCAGTTGCACCAGGTTTACCCACGCGGCCACCATGAGCCCGCCGGCGGCGAAATAGGCGGTAGCGACCACCCCGCCCACAAACACCCCCCATCCCCGCGGCCACCCGGCCACGACCGTGAAGATATCGGACATCGCGATGAGCTGTCCGGCCAGCAGCGCGAGCGTCCCCAGCCACAGCAGCACGGCGATGATGGCGCGCACCGAGGGGCCGTAGCGGTCGTCGAGGTAGTCGCCCAGGGTGAGGTGGCCGCGGGCGCGCGCGACCGCCCAGATGCGCGGCCCCACCCAGAGCGCGAGGACCAGGGTGCCGACCCCCGCGGAGCCCACCCACCACCAGCCCGCGAGGCCGTCCCGGTAGCCCAGGCCGGCCGCGCCGATGGTGGTGCCCGCGCCGATGTTGGCGGCGAGGATGGTGGCGAACAGAAGTCCCGGGCCGAGCGACCGGCCCGCCACGAAGAAGCCGCCCGCGCTGGAGACCCGCCGCCCCAGCCACAGCCCAAGGCAGATCAGGCCGGCGGAGTAGGCGAGGAGCAGGAGGAGGGTGGCGTTCACGGGTGGGGGGTGGGTGGCGGGGCGGTGGGGTGGTCGCGGGGCGGGGCGGTGGGTGCGGTGGTGGGATGGTTCCGGGCCGGGGCGCTGGGATGGTCGGATGGGTCGGGGGGGTCGCCGGGCGGGGCGGTGGGATGGTCGGATGGGTCGGGGGGGTCGCCGGGCGGGGGCTGCAGGTCGGCCGCGGTGGGGAGGCCGGGGAGGGGGGTCGCGCTGCGGACGGCGTCCAGGATCGCCGCCGCGACCACGTCGGCCGCGAGCGCGCCCACCTGTCCGGCGCTCGCCCGCGCGCTGTCGGCCAAGGTGCCCGTGGCGAGAGAGAAGGTGGTGTCGCCGTCGCCGGGAGTGTGCGCCGGGTAGAGCGCGCGGGCGTACCCATCCTGGGCCATCAGGGCCACCCGGGTGGCCTCGGCCTTGGTGAGGCGCGCGTTGGTGGCCACCACCCCGATGGTCGTGTTCCGGCCGGCAGACCCGCCCGATGGTCCTCCTGCGCGAAGGAGGACGCGGGCGTCCGCCAGGGTGGTCCCGTCCTCGGCGCGCACGCCCGCGACCACCCGGCCGGTCGCGGGGTCGATCACGTCGCCCACGGAGTTGACCGCCACCAGGGCGGCCACCACCAGCCCGGTGGGCAGCGTGATGGAGGCGCTCCCGACCCCGCCTTTCATCGCGCGGCCCATCCCCGCCAGCTTGCCGACGGTCGCACCCGCGCCCGCACCGACGCTCCCGGACTCCACCGGGCCCTCGGCCGCGCCGGCTGACGCCCGGTACCCGCACTCGGGTCCGGGACGCACGGTCCAGTCCCCGCCCACGCCCAGATCGTACAGGATGGCCGCGCTCACGATCGGTACGCGCACGACCGGACCGACCGGGTACCCCACGCCCTGCTCCTCCAGGTAGCGCACCACCCCGCTGGCGGCGTCCAACCCGAAGGCGCTGCCGCCGGCGAGCACGACCGCGTTCACGATCGCGACGGTGTTGACCGGGTCGAGCAGGTCGGTTTCGCGCGTGCCGGGTGCCCCTCCCCGCACATCCACGCCCCCCACCGTGCCCTCGGGCGCGAGCACGACCGTGCACCCGGTGGGACGCTCCGCCAGGGTGTGGTGACCGACGCGAATGCCGGGTACATCGGTCAGCCCGCCGCCAGGCGCGACGCCGCTTGTCTCCTGCGACCACCCCGGGCCCGCGCACAGGAGCACCAGCGTCGTGACCACCCCCGCCGCGCGCGTGAACCGGCCCCCGGAGATGGCCGAACCGGACGCACCCGCCAGCGCAGACCGGCGGCAGCTTCCGTATCCACCGGTCGACAGTGGCGCGGGCCACAACGAGACATACCGCATGGTGGACAATCTCCAACCGGGATCGCGGGATGGGAAGCCCGGGCCGTTACCCGGCCGGCGGACCATGGCCTGCCCATCCCGCATGATTGCCGCCCTGCCCTCCCCACGCGATCTTCCGACCGCTCCGCCGAATCCACTATCTCCACGCCCCCGGCCCGTGATCACCATCCGCCCCATCCGCCGCGCGCTCGTGCCGGTCGACGCTTCAGCAGCAGACCGCGTCAGCGCCCCCAACTACGACGAGTTCCAGAGCGACGAAGAGGTGCGAGCGCTCATCCGGAGGGCTCCCGAGAGTGTGCTCCGCGTGACCATGCCGCACTGCGATCCCGGGGCGGAGGACGAAGTCGCCGCCGACTCTCCTCCCGCGCTCGCGCGCGCCGCCGCCAACATGCGGACGCTCATCGACAGCGACAGCGTGCGCGTCGCGCACGATCTGCTCTACGTCTACCGCATCGACGACCCGGCCCGTCCCGGCATCGATCAGATCGGCCTTGGCGGCATGGCGCGCATCGATGAGATCCGGACCGACGCCAGCCCGGCCGCGCCCATCATCCGCAACGAGGGCGTCCGCGAGCCGAAGGCGCGCGGGCGGGCGCAACTCATCGAGGCCACCTCCGCCTTCATCGGCACGGTCAACTGCGCCGTTCCTGACACATCAGGGGCGTTTGCCCGCGCCCTTGAGCGGCTCGCGTCGGATCGCGCGCCCGACCACGGAGCCGACGACAACCGCGGCTGCCGCCACGACATCTGGCTGATCGACGACCCTTCCGTCCAGGCGCGGCTGATCGCGCTTGCGGCCGCCGAGCCGGAGGCCTACGTCGCCGACGGCAACCATCGCAGCGCCGCCGCCGCGATGCTCGACCGCGAGCACTTCCTGTGTGTCTTCTTCCCTCTGGCGCGCATGTCGCTGGCCCCCTACAACCGCCTCGTGCGCGACGTCGGCCTGGAGACCGAGGTTGTGCTCGCGGGTCTGCGCGAACGCTTTGCGATCGAGGAGGTCCCAGGAGCGCATCAGCCCGCCCGAACGCACCACATTGGCCTCTTTGCGGGACACGCCTGGTACCGCCTGCGCCCGCTTCCCGGCAGTTACGACGAGCGCAACGCGGTCGAGTGCATCGACGCCGATATCGTCCAGCGCAACTTCTTCGACGCCGTCCTCGGCATCACCGAACCAGGCGATCACAGGCTCAACTTCGTGGGAGGAGACCGCGACCTCGACTTCCTGCAGGCGGGTGTGAACAGCGGCGAGTATCGCTACGCGGTCACGCTCGCGCCCGTCACCCTTCGCCAATTCGCGGCGGTGTGTCGCCAGAATCGCATCATGCCGCCCAAGTCGACCTGGTTTCAGCCCAAGATCCGCAGCGGCCTGGTGATTGCGCTGGAAGAGGAAGAGGCCGGGTCGAAGTAGCGCGCCGCGGTTGGCACCTTCGGCCCGTGGTCCCCATTCTTACGGGTCCCCCCGTCAGACCGCAGGACCGGAGGTTGTCCCAATGCTCGACTCCAATTCCACCCGACGACGTTTCATGGCCCATTTCGCCGGAACCGGGCTGGGCGCCACCCTGCTCCCAGGCGTGCTCTGGGCCAGAATGCAGGAGGCCGGTGCCCGGGAAGTCACCGCCGAGATGCTGGGCGATGCGCTGGCGATTTCGGGTCTCGACTTCAGCGAGGAGGAGCGCGAACGCATGCTCGAGTCGGTGAACGACCGGCTGGAGGACTATCAGGAACTTCATGAACTGAAGATACCGAACGACATCTCGCCGCCCTTCCACTTCAACCCGCTGGTTCCGGGCATGCAGGTGGACCGGTCGGTCACACCGTTCAGAATGAGCGACCTGCCGAAGATCGAGCGACCCTCGAACCTCGAAGACGTCGCGTTCTGGACCGTGCGGGAGCTCGCGGAACTCGTCCGCACGCGGCAGGTCACCTCGGTCGAACTGACCGAGATGTACCTGCAGCGCCTGGAGCGCTACAACCCACTGCTCAACTGCGTGGTCACCCTCACCGACGAGCTGGGGCTGGCACAGGCGCGCGAGGCGGACCGGGAGATCGCCGCCGGACGGTACCGGGGGCCGCTGCACGGCATCCCGTGGGGCGCAAAGGACATCATCGCGACCCGTGGATACAAGACCACCTGGGGCTCGCCCGCCTATGAGGACCAGGTGATCGACATGGACGCGTCGATCATCGAGATGCTGCGCAATGCGGGGGCGGTGCTGGTCGCCAAGCTCACCACCGGCGAGCTGGCAGGCGGAGATCAGTGGTTCGGGGGCCAGACGATGAATCCCTGGGACCCGTCGACGGGCTCCGGTGGTTCTTCGGCAGGTCCGGGATCCGCCACGGCGGCCGGGCTGGTCGGCTTCTCGATCGGAACCGAGACCAGCGGCTCCATCCTGGGACCCTCGTCGCGCTGCGGCCTCAGCGGGCTTCGTCCGACGCTGGGCCGGATCAGCCGGTACGGGGTGATGGCGCTCTCCTGGACCCAGGATCGACTGGGCCCGATGTGCCGCTCCGCAGAGGACTGCGCGCTGGTGATGCGGGCGATCTCGCGTCCCGACGGCCTCGACCTGAGCGTGCAGGACCTCCCCTTCAACTGGGACGGCACCCGGGCGGCTACCCGGCTGCGGGTCGGGTACCTGGAGGGGGCGTTCGAGGAGATCGAGGAAACCGACTACCAGACCGCCCACCAGCGCACCCTCGAGGAGCTCGAGTCCCTCGGTTTCATGCTGACGCCCATTCACATCCCCGAATGGTCGATCAGCGTTACCGCGCACAGCGTGGAGATGGCGGTCTTCTTCGACGAGCTGCTCCGTTCCGGCAGAGCGGAACTGCTGGGCCGCCAGACGCGCGCCGACGGTTTGCGGTCCGCCAGGGTGATTCCAGCGGTCGAGTACCTCCAGTCACAGCGCGCGCGTACCATGATGATGATGCAGCTCGCGGAGGCGACCTCCGGCGTGGATGTCTATCTCATCCCGAGGGCGCCGCGCCGCCCGCCCGACCAGTCGTCCGACGAGCCCCCGCCCTACAGCCACGGCCGCAACGCGAGCAGCATGACCAATTACGCGACCCATCCCGCCCTTGCGGTGCCCAACGGTTTCAATGATGCCGGGCTCCCCACGAGTATGACCTTCTGTGCTCAACCCTTCCGCGAGACGGAGCTGTTGACCGTTGCGCGCGCGTATCAGGACGCGACCGATCACCACCGGAAGTACCCGGATCTCGACAGCGCGGCGTCCGGATAGGACGAAGCCAGGAAGGCCGAAGCCCGGCGCGGGTAATAGCGCGACCATGATCGACTCACTCATCGGACGGACGCCGACGCTGCGCCTCGAGCGTGTCGTGGAGCCGACCATGGCGGAGGTGTGGCTCAAGCTGGAGGGCATGAATCCCGCCGGCTCGATCAAGGACCGGACGGCGCGGGCGATGGTCGACGACGCCGAGGCGCGGGGGCTTCTCAAGCCCGGAGGCACCATCGTCGAACCCACCTCCGGGAATACCGGCATCGGCCTGGCGCAGATCGCGGCCTGGCGCGGATACAGGCTCATCCTCTGCATGCCGTCGTCAATGAGCGCGGAGCGCAAGCGCACGCTCAAGGCCTACGGTGCCGATATCGTGCTCACCGACCCCGAGCGGCGCATGCTTGCGGCGCGGGAGGAGGCTGAGCGCATCGCTTCCGAGACCGGGGCCTTCTACCCGGACCAGTTCTCCAATCCCGCCAATCCCCGCATCCACTACGAGACCACCGGACCGGAACTCTGGGCCGACATGAAGGGGCGCATCGATGTGTTTGTGTACGGATCGGGGACCGGCGGGACCATCAGCGGGGCCGGGCGATTCCTGAAGGAGATGGATCCGCGCATCCAGGTGGTAGCGGTCGAACCGGCGCGCTCGCCGGTGATTTCAGGAGGCGAGCGTGGACAGCACCAGTTCCAGGGAATGGGACCGGGGTTCATCCCCGAGAACCTGGATCGGACGGTGCTGGACCGGGTGATCACGGTGTACGAGGAAGACGCCTTCCCATTGGGGCGGCGCCTCGCCCGCGAGGAAGGTCTCTTTCTGGGGATGAGCAGCGGCGGCATCGTATACGCCGCGCTCCAGATTGCGCGAGAGATCGGGCCCGGCCACCGCGTCGCCGCCATCTCGCCCGACGATGGCGCACGCTACCTGACCACCACGCTGTACTCGACGGAAGAGTAGCACGGGTCGGCAGCGCGAATCGACCATCTCCGGCTGGCAGGAGGGCTCGTCCGCGTCTAGTATTTCCGTTGCCTGCCCATCGGTACTTGGAGGAGCCCATGCGTTTCATCTCTGCGCAGCCCATACACCGCGTTGTTGCCGTCTTTGCAGCAACGGCCCTCTGGATGTCGGCATGCTCTCCGGCGGACGACGGACCCCGCACGTATTTCGAGGACCCGGATCTCCAGCGCATCTACAGCCGCATGATGGAGGAGATGGCGCCCGATCGCGGATGGGAACGGGTGCGCTACATCGCCTTCGACCGGGTCGTGGATCGCGGCGGTCCGGTGCTCGACCGGCGTGCGCACCGGTGGGACGTCTGGGGCGGGATGTACCGCATGGTCGGCGCCTCGGGCGAACAGGAGATCGTGGCCGTCATCGACACCAACAACCCCACGGAGGGCGAGCGCATCTGGCTCGATGGCGAACTCGTCACCGACGCGGCCGTGTCCGACTCGCTGGCGGATCGCGCCCATGGGAGCTTCATCAACGACACCTACTGGCTGCTGATGCCCTACAAATGGGCCGACCCCGGAGTCAACACCGTCTATCTGGGAGAGATGGCGATGGACGGTCGGGCCTATGAAGTGGTGGAGCTCACCTTTGACGCCGTCGGGCGCACGCCCCAGAACAAATACCGCGGCTGGGTGGACCCGGAAACCGGTCTGATGGCCTACTGGCAGCACTGGCGCAACGCCAGCGACCCCGAGCCCGCCTTCACGCTGGCCTGGACGGAGTGGAACCAGTTCGGCCCGCTCCTGCTCTCCGCGGAGCGCCCGGACTCGACCGGATACTCGCGCGTGAACTTCGACAACATGGAGGCGACGCTGGAGATGCCGGAAGGGATGTTCGAGGGGCCGGGGATGTAGAGCAGCTCAGGGAGATGCTCGGCGCTTCGACCGGATGCGCCACCGCACGAGCCGCTTGTATCCCAGCCAATTGCCGGTGAGGGCACTGGCCGTCACGCCCAGCAGCAGGAACCACATCATCAAGTCCCACAGCGGTCGGCTGCGCGCCAGCGCCGCGAAGTCGCCGCGATGCAGCGCGTGGAACACCCAGCGCGACCACCGGCGTTCCCGGTCCACGGCAAACGCAAGCTCGCCACTGACGCCGTCCAGGTAGAATCGCTCCCCGTCCCGGTAGCGGATGCGGTACACGGGGAAATGACGCACCTGGTGGTGCGTGTAGTAGTAGGCGTCGTCTGCGGCGATCCAGCCCGCGTCGCGCAGGGGCGCGTCCGGGCGAAGCACGGCGGCGGCACGTTCGAAGTGGGGGTCCGCCAAGGGCGCAACACGCAGGGTGTCGCCCGCGAAGCGCCGGCGTCGGCCTTCGGCGTCGGCCGCCACGACACCGACCTCCCCGGCCAATGCTGCGCCGGTCAGGCGAACGGTGCCCGCAGGCACCGCAACATCGCCGAGTGATTGGACGACGGACCGAATGTGTTGATAGTCGAGTCTCGTGCCGCGCAGGCGAGCCGCTTCGTCGGCGAAGCTCCGGCCTTCGAGCGCGCCCCATGGGTTGACGGAGAGCAGGCCACTTACGAGCCAGGTCAGCGTGAACAGGCCGAACACCAGTCCCGCATAGTGATGCCAAAGCCACCAGCCCCGGTAGGGCGACCGCCCCTCAAGACGGCGGAAGCGGTACTGCCGGATGCCGATATATACGCCGACGACGGTCAGGAACAGGCTGGCGATGGTGAGCCAGATCACCACCTGCAGCCAGATCGCTGTGTGTTGGCGAAGTGCCGTCGGATAGAGCCAGTGCACGACGGCCCCAATCCAGTTCCAGAAACGCACGCGCGCGGTGGTCATCTGTACGACTTCGCCCGTCGTGCTCGAAATGTAGAACTCCGTGCCGGCCTGATCGCCCATGGCGAAGTGGTACAGTGGCCGATGCGGATGGTACGGCCCGCCCACGGTCCACTGATCGCGCTCGACCAGGCCCTGCAGCTCCGGCGTGCCCGCCAGGCCGAACGTCCCTGCGGAGGCATGGGCGATGGCGCGGGCCTGCCGCCCGTCGAACGGTCCGAGTGCGATGCCGCCAACCAGGTCGATAACACGCTGCCGACTGTTGAACAGCCGCAGTGCCGGGCGTTCGTTGACCATCTCGATAGTGAAACGCTCGACGGAGTCGGTGCCGAACTGGTCCGGCAGCCGACAGCAGCCCTGTAAATCCAGGGGCGCGAGCCCGGTCAGGCGGTCCTCGGGCGTCAATTCCGGATATGGCACATACATCATCACGAACCCGGACAGGCACCAGAGAGTGACGACCAGGCCCACGGCGATACCGAGGTAGCGGTGCATCGGAAGGAGTAGTCGAAGCATGCTGCGCCTTCAGCCGTGCGGTGCCTCCCCCGCCTGCTGCTCGTCACTCGACAGCGTTCCGACGCTGCGGACGACGAGGGTGCCCGAGCCCTCGTTGGTGAAGATCTCGCGCAGCAGACTGTCGCGCGCGCTTCCGGAGATGAGATGCACGCGCGGGACGCCGCCGTCGATGGCGCTTTCGATGGCCGCTGCCTTGGCCAGCATGCCCCGTACGAGCACGCCCTGCTCACGCAATCCGCGGAGCCTCGCCAGGTCGAGGTAGGAGATCAGGGTCGCCGGATCCCCGGGGTCGCGGAGAATACCGGGCGCCGACATGGTGAAAACGAGCTTCGTGGCCTCGAGCGCCTGCGCGAGCGCGCTCGCCACGGTGTCGGCATTGATGTTGAGCAGCCGCCCCTCGGCGTCCGCGGAAAGCGGGCTCACCACCGGCACCCATCCCTGGTCCAGGAAGACGTGCAGCGACGAAGGGTCGACGGACTCGATGTCTCCCACGAATCCGAAGTCCACGGGATTCGGGCCCTCCCCCTCCATGTGCACGGGGGGACGGCGGGTGGCTGTCACCAGACCGGCGTCCACCCCCGAGACGCCGACGGCGCGGAACCCTTCCTTCCGGCAGGCGCCCAGCAGCGCCGTGTTGACCTCGCCGCTCAGCACCTGGGCGGCGACGCGCAGATCCTCGGGACGCGTAACCCGGCGACCCGCCACCATTCGGGGCTCGTGGCCCAGGCGGCGCGCGAGTTCGGTGGACTGGGGCCCGCCGCCGTGCACGAGAACCAGACGGATCCCCAGGGAGTTGAGGATGCCCACCTGTTCCATCAGAGCATCGATGCGCCCGGCGCCCTGCAGGACCTCGCCGCCCACCTTGAGGACGAAGATGCGCTCGCGGAAAAGGCGCACGTAGGGCGCGGCCGCGCGCAGGCCGGCAAACCCCCGGTCGGCTGCTCGCAAGCGCTTCACCTTGCCTCCTCGGGCATCCCCCGCAGGGCTTCGGCGAGCTGCGCTGCTTCGGACGCCCGCAGCGTGAGGGGAGGCATGACCCGCAGCCATGCCGGGTCCGAACTGGTTCCCGCCAGGATGTCCTGGTCCAGCAGTGCGTCGCGAACTTCGCGCGCGGAGGTCGTGCACTCGAGCCCGAGCAGCATGCCGCGGCCGCGAATCCCGAGCACAGGCCCCGTAACACAACTGGCGCGAAGCTCCCGCTCGCGCGTCGCCACCTGCTGCAGAAGCCCCTCCTCGCGGATGGTGTCCAGCACCGCTTCGATGACCGCGCACGCGAGCGGTCCTCCCCCGAAGGTGCTTCCCATGTCCCCGATTCGCAGCTGATCGCCCAAAGCCCGTGACATGATGAGGGCGCTGCACGGGAATCCGGCGCCGAGCGCCTTCGCGGTGGTGAGCATGTCCGGAACCACGCCGGTGTGTTCGATCGCGAAGGGTTGTCCGCTCCGCCCCATCCCGCACTGCACCTCGTCCGCGATCAGGAAGGCGTCGTGGCGGTCGCAGGCCGCGCGCAAGGCACGCACATAGTCCGATTCAAGCACGTACGCGCCCGCAATGCCCTGGATGGGCTCGAGGATGACGGCTGCGGTCTTGTCGTCGATGGCGGCGGCTGCCCTGGCCGCGTCGTCGCGCGGCACGAAGGTCACGTCGAACGGGGTGTCCGGGAAGCCGTACCAGCGCTCGCGGGCCCGCCAGGTCACGGCGGCGGCCGCGGCCGAACGGCCGTGGAACCCGTGCTCCAGCGCGACCACGCGCCTGCGGCCCGTCAATCTGCAGGCCAGCCTGAGGGCGTTCTCGTTGGCCTCCGCGCCGGAATTGACGAAGAAGACGCAGTCCAGGTCGTCCGGCGCGAACTCGGCCAGCTTGTCGGCGGCGCTTGCCCGCACCCTCAGCGCGTTCACGTTGCTGGTGAACATCAGTTCGCCCGCCTGTCTGCGGACGGCGTCCAGCACTTTCGGGTGACCGTAGCCGAGCGCGCACACCGCGTGCCCGCCGTAGAGGTCGAGCAGCCGGCGCCCGTCGGCACACCGGAGGTATGCGCCCCGGCCCGACACCGGCTCCACCGGCAACTGGCCGTACACCTGGGCCAGATGTCGCGCCTCGGCCTCGCGCGCGTCCGGGATGAGCGCCGTCGGTTGCGCGTTCACATCCACGCCGGTGCCGGAGCGGTCAGCCCGGTGGCTTCGGGAAGCCCATGCAGCACATTCATCCATTGGATCGCCCCGCCGGCCGCGCCCTTGACCAGGTTGTCGAGCGCCACCGTAACCGCCAGCGTGCCCCGGTTCACCGCCGTCGCCAGACGGGCGTGATTGCTGCCCACCACGTCCTTCAGCCTCGGCGGTGCATCGACCAGGTGCACGAAGGGCGCCTTCGCATAGTGATCGGCATAGGCGTCGCGCACCTGGCTCGCGTCAACCCCGTCGAGCAGCCGCGCATGCAACACCATGTAGATGCCGCGCGCGAAGGGACCGGATGTCGGAACGAAGTGCAGTTGAACGCCTCGGCCGGTCGAAGCCCGCAGGATCCCTTCCACCTCCGGCGCATGGCGATGTGCGAGCGGCTTGTAGGCGAACATGTTGGCGTGCCGGGTGGGATGGTGGGTCGTCGGCCTGGGAGCGCGCCCCGCCCCGGTACTCCCCGTCACCGCGCTCACCATCAGGCGGGGATCGACGAGCTCGGGGCGCATCAGCGGCATGGCGGCGAGCAACATCCCGGTGGCAAAGCATCCGGGATGGCCGACGTGGCGGGGCTTGCGCGTGGTGGCGTGCTCCGGCAGCAGGCTCCGGAACATCGGCATGCGATCCGGGGCCCCGTGCTCGATCCCGTACACGGCTTCGTAGGCCTCGGCATCGCGAAAGCGAAAGTCCGCGGATACGTCGACCACGCTCGGGACGCATTGCCGCGCCTCACAGACGCCGAGGGCCCGGTCGACCAATTGGGCGCTGGCTCCGTGGGCGGCCGTCGAGAAGATGGCGCAGCGGTCGCCGAGCGTGTCGGGCAGGTCGTCGATGGCAGTGAAGCGCAGGCCCGGCCACGCACCGCGCAGGTTGGGAAAGACCGCTTCGACCGCCTCGTGCCTGTGGCTCCGCGACACGACCGCGGCCGGCCGCATGGACGGATGGGACGCGAGCAGGCGAAGCAGCTCGCCACCCACGTAGCCGGATCCGCCGAGGACGATGGCGGGGATCGATTCAGGCATGTGTCCCCAGCCCGATGCGGCCGGCTACGGCGTCTCCGAGCCGGGCGCCGTGGGTCACGGCGTTGACCCCCTCCAGCCCCGTTCTTTCCCGGATGATGTCGAGTCCGACCTGGTTGTCGGTCGCGGGCCCCGTGATGAAGGCAGGAGACATCCCGAACTCCTCTTCGAGCAGCCTCGCGCCGCCCCAGGCAGCTACCGGGTCGGACGCGCACAGGAGCAGGCACGAGATGTTGGCGCGCACCGCGTCGTCCCGCAGGATGGCTTCCACGCCGTATGCGCCCAGGATTCCGTCGCCCAGTTCGAAGACGATCGCGTCGGGACCCTCGACCGCCAGGCGCTGCAGCATGGTGCGCGCCAGGTCGGGCGCATTCCCGGGCCCGGTGCTGACCACGCCGAAGTCGGTGAAGATGGACGTGTTGCGCGCGCCCGCGTCCTCCATGGCCAGGATGTCGCGCCGCAGCGAGACGCCGGTTGCCTTGAAGGCGTCGACGACATGTCCCCTGTGCCGGAGGCGCCCGATCACCGCGCACGCCGCCACCGTCTTGCCGGAGTTCATGCAGGTGCCGGCGAGGGCCACCACGGGAACTCCCCCCAGCTCCAGTCGGGCCCCGGTGTCCAGGGGATCGCCGCCCACCCGGGCCGGGACGCCCACGCGCTCGCCGAGATAGGGGAACTCGAGAACCACCCCGAGCACACGCGCATCGAAGGGCTGTCCCAGAGACGCGTTGACGGCGTCGCATACTCCCAGCACGCCGCCCATGTTCAGGATCTGCACGATGTCGCCCGGGCGCGTGGTTTCGGGGACGTAGCCGGAGTAGCCGAACAGCGCCTTGCGGTGGCCCAGCGCGCCCACGATGACATCCCCGCGGCGCACGCGCGCCATGCGTCCGCTCGCCAGTTCCAGCTGGTTGTAGGAGGACTTCTCGTTCAGCACCTCGACTGCCACCATCACGCCTTCCTCGCTCGGAATGCGGTCGCCGACGCGGATTTCGCGGTCGGGACCCAGGTCCGAGGCCACGGACGCCAGCTTGTCGATGACGATGCTACGCATTGCCCCCGCTCCGGGGACCCGTCAGGCCGGCTTCGCGTCGCAGCCGGCCCACCAGGGCGCGCTGCTCGCTGCGGTTTCGCGTCGCGATGAAGATGGTATCGTCGCCCGACAGTGTCGCCAGGACCTCCTTCCAGCCCATCCGGTCGAGGAAGAGCGCGATGCGCTGGGCGGCGCCGGTCGCGGTGCGCACCACCGTGAGATTCGGACCCGCCGCGTGCACCGCACGCGCGTAGCTGGAGAGCGTGCGGCGGTCCTCCTGCGAGAGGTTGAGAGGCCGCAGGCTGTAGCCGCCCGCGCCCTTCATCGCTCCCAACCGGGCCAGGTCCCGGCTGATGCAGGATTGGGTCACGACGATCCCGCGTTCTCCCAGCAGGCGCACGAGCTCCTCCTGGCTGGCGACTTCGCGCTTCGCCAGGATTCTCGCGATCACGCCCCGGCGCTGTGCCGGAGCTGTTCGTCGGTCTGACATTTTGGCAGAGGATCGCAGGGGAATCTGTCGTCGGTCTGACATTTTGGCGGACGCCACATGACATAATGGCATACTAACCGTGATATGCACATGATATGCAGTTGTGCGGAATCGTCAACCCCCTTTCCGCGTTGGCTGCGGGCGAGGAATGCCCCGGACAATCTCGTTCACCCCGGGAAGTGCCGGGAATGGAGGAATGCCGCCGATTCCAGAGCGCCCCGCGCAATACTGTATCGAAGCGGTGCGGATTCCGGCAGATTACCGGTTCTTCCAACCCTTTGCAGCACAGGGAGGCTGCGTGAGCGATCCTGGCAGACGCGACCTTCTTTGCCGGCCGGTGGAGCACGTCGACATCCGTGCGTTCGACGCCCGTCCGGTCATTGACGAGTTCCGGCGCGCGGCCATCCAGGCGCGCAACCTGGCGCGCGCGGCGGACATCTCCTCGGAGATGCTCGCCGACCGGGAGTGCACCGTCATCCTCACGCTCGCGGGATCGCTCGTGTCCGCCGGCCTCAAGAAGGCGCTGGTGACGCTGATCGACTCCGGCATGGTGGACGTGGTG
>JAJDVR010000131.1 GCA_022826025.1 Gemmatimonadota bacterium
ACCCCGGTGCCGATCATGTTGGCGACTACGACCGCGGCGGCCGCATGGAAGCCGTATCCGCGCACGGATGTCGCCCGGCCGTCCGTGGGCTCCCGAGGCACCGAGCCGAGACCGCCCGTTACCTTGTCGTCGCGCCCGGCGCCGCCGGGCCCGGGTCCCGTCTCGCCTGCGGAAGTGGAGTGCATGGAGGGGCCTGGGCGTGGATTGTCTTCTCGATCCGACCATCCATAATACGCCTTTGGGTTGGACCGGCGACCTGCTCGGCAGTAGAATCGCCTGTCGGAGATCGGCTGCGCCGAAGACAGCAAGGAGGACCGATGAGACATCATCATTCATTCCCGAACACACTCGCCGCCGGGCTCGCAATGGCCTGCCTCGCGGGCGTCCAGGCCTGCCAGGCGGAAGCGCCGGACCAGGCGGATGCGGAGGAGCAAATGGACGCGGAACACGCGCAGGAGGCGGAGGGCGGCGAGGTGCACTGGAGTTACGAGGGCGCGACCGGTGCCGACATGTGGGGTGGGCTGGACCCGTCGTTCGCGGTCTGCGATACCGGCGTCCAGCAGTCCCCGATCGATCTCGCGGGCGCGATCCCGGCGGGCGGCGGAGGGCTCGAGATCCAGTGGCAGCCCACCGACGGAGAGGTCGTGGACAACGGGCACACCATCCAGGTCAACATGGCCCAAGGGAATACGATCACCCTGGAGGGCCGGCAGTTCTCCATGCTGCAATTCCACTTCCATCTGCCGAGCGAGCATACGGTCGAGGGCGGAGTCTACCCGATGGAGGTGCACTTCGTGCATCAGGCCGAGGAGGGCGACCTCGCGGTGGTCGGAGTCTTCATGGATGCCGGCGAGGCCCATGCAGCAATACAGGCCATATGGGATGCCATACCCGGCGTCGACGAGGCGCCCGCTCCGCTCGCCGGGATCGACCCGAACGCCTTCCTGCCCGGGGGGCGCGCCTACTTCCGCTACGCCGGCTCCCTGACCACCCCGCCGTGCTCCGAGGTGGTCAGCTGGGTGGTGATGACCGAGTCCATCGCCGTATCGCAGGAGCAGGTCGACGCCTTCGCGGCCCTGTATCCGATGAACGCGCGTCCGGTACAGCCGCTCAACCGGCGGTTCATTCTCCTGAAGTAGCGACCGGGGGCTCCTCTCGCCGAACACCATTCCGCCGTTGCTGCCTGAGGCGAGCCGTCCGGAAGGCGCGGATCTTGCCCGACGAGCGTAGTCCCGGTCGCTCTCGCCGGTCTCCTGCCCGGTCTCGTCCCGTGGTCGGCGTCATGGGCTCAGGCTCCGCCCGGCATGCTTCTCTCGCCGCGCCGCTGGGCCGCGCGCTGGCCCGCATCGGCGTTCATCTGCTGACGGGGGGCGGGACCGGAGTCATGGAGTCCGTCTCGCGGGCCTTCAGCGCGGTGCCGGATCGGGAGGGACTGGTCATCGGGATCCTCCCGGCGGGGGACGCGCGCCCCGACCGAGCCGATGCGGATCCCGGCACTCCCCCCGGCTATCCCAATCCGTGGGTTGAACTTGCCATCCGCACTCACCTCGACGCCCGCGGCGACGACGGTTCCGGGCTACGCTCCCGCAACCACATCAACATCCTGTCGTCCGATGTCGTCATCGCGCTGCCGGGATCCTCGGGGACGGCCTCGGAGGTGGAGTTGGCGATCCGCTACCGCCGGCCTCTCATCCTGCTGGGAGACACCGCTCGGGCGGAGCGCCTGTCAGTCCCCGTACTGTCGACGGAGAGTGTGGACGAAGCCGTGGAGTTCGTGTGCCGCACCCTGCAGATGGTCTCTGGATGAGACGAACCGACGCGGATCCGGCCCGCCGGAGCGCGAGAGGGCGCGCGTGCGTTCTCTCGGTGATGTGGGTGAACGACCCGCCGGGCGGTTAGCTTTGCCTGCCAACCCTACCACCATCCAAGGAGCAAGTGATGCGCAATCCATCTCGCGGCATGCTCGCCCTGCTCGCGCTGACCGGCCTCGCGTGCGCGGGCGATGAGCGCGGAGTGATCACCACCGCAAGCGGTCTTCAGTACGAGGTGCTGCGACCGGGCGACGGCCCGACGCCGACCATGGATGACGAGGTCGTCGTCCACTACCGCGGCACGCTCACCGACGGAACCCAGTTCGACGCCTCCTATGACAGGGGCGAGCCGAACACCTTCCCTGTGAACGGCCTTATCGAGGGATTCAGCGAGGCGCTCCAGCTGATGTCGGTCGGCAGCCACATCCGCGTCACGATCCCGTCGGAGCTGGCGTACGGCGAGGCCGGCAGGGGTGCGCTGATCGGCCCCAACGAGACGCTGATCTTCGAGATCGAACTGCTGGAGGTCGTTGGGAGATAAACCCTACAGATTCCCCGTCACCAGCCTCACCACGAACGCGACCATGAGCATGATCGTGGGGATGACGAAGGTGACGCCCACCGCGAGGGTCAGCCCCGCGCGGAAGAGCGCCGGCCCGACCGGGCGCAGGCTGCGCCCCCAGATCCTGTGCAGAGCGCTCTCGACCATCCAGCCGAGCGTGTAGCAGAGGTTCGCCATGATCCCGAAGGGCAGGATCGCCGGGAGCGCCTGCACCACCTCCGAGAGCGGGTTCAGGGTGAGGAGCGCCATGAAGATGGTGCCGATCCCGGACCCCGCCAGCACCGCGTTGTAGGCGAGGCGCCGTTTCTCCCACCACTTGATGATCCCGCCGACCTTGCGTTCGGCCGGAGCGGGATAGAGGAAGCGGACGAGCGCCGACTCCGCGGGGCCGTCGCCCGCCGGATACTGCTCCATGCTCATTGGATCGGATGGGGTCACGGGCCTCCTCGCCGGACGGTGGTATCCGTTGGACACCCGCGCGGATCCTGGAGTTGCCCCGGGGCCGGCCTCAGAAGCGGGAGGTCACGGTGACGCGGAAGCTCCGGGTGGCTCCCGGATTGCGCTCCTGAACGTCTACGTATTCCGCCTGCAGAAGGTTCTCCACCTTCGCCCGCACATCCATGTCCATGACTTCGAGGGCGAGCCGCAGGTCCAGCAGCGTGATGGACCCGCGTTCGTCCAGAGGATAGGCGAGAACGGTTTCCGCCTCGCTCCGGTGACGCACGTCCAGCGCCAGCAGATCGGCCCAGCCGGACAGGGTCGTCGTGATGTTGTGGCGCGAGCGATAAGCGAGCGGTCGGCCGGTGTCGAGATCCTGCGAGTCGATGAAGAGGTAGTTCGCGTGCAGGTTGAGCTTCTGCGGCACGACCCCGAAACGCAGGCCGGCGTCGAGTCCGCGCACACGGGCGTCGGCCACGTTGCGGAACTGGAAGGTGAGCGGCTGGTTCGGGGCGCCGGTGACCTCGATGAGGCCGGAGTAATCGCTCCAGAAGAGTCCCGCGTCCAACCAGAGCCGTTCGTTCGGGACGATGGTGGTGCCCACTTCCCCGGCCCACGCCGATTCGCCCCGCAACTCGAGATTGGGCACGACGCGAAAGCCGAAGGTGGTCGTTCTGGTGAACTGCTCCGAGACGCTGGGCGACCGGTATCCCCGGCTCAGGGATGTCCTCAGGCTCATGTCCGGAGTGGCCTCGAAGACGAGCCCGATCTTGGGATTGAGCGTCAGATCGCCTTCCACTACCGAGGCTTTGTGCGAATCCAGCCGGATGCCCGCCGAACCGCGCAGCCGATCCGAGAAATCGATTTCATCCTGGACGAACAGGGCCAGATCGGTGACATCCGGCGTCGGGCTTAGGAAGTTGGAGGTCACGTCGGTTCGGGACGCTTCGCCTCCCGCCGTGACCGCATGGCGTCCGCCGGAAAAGAACGACAGCTGCAGATCGGTGCCGTAGCGCGTGGAACGGTGGAAGTCCTCGTTGTCGTGGAAGTAGTTCTGGTTGCGGACATG
>JAJDVR010000088.1 GCA_022826025.1 Gemmatimonadota bacterium
CAAGTTCGCCGCCCTGGGCTACAGCACCTTCGCGCCCAACGTCTTCGAGCAACTGGGATATCCGGAGCCCACGCACATCGTCAGCGGCGCCGAGATCCAGGCCAAGACCTCCGACGACCAGTTCGACCAGGCGCTCACCGAGAGCTGGCGGTTCCTGCTCTCCCAGCCCCACGTGGACAACAAGCGGGTGGCGGTGAGCGGCTACTGCATGGGCGGGCGGATCGCCATCAACTTCGTCGCGGCGACGCCGGAGGTGCGCGCATTCGTGGGCTACTACCCCACGGTGCGGGACGAGCCTCCCACGGAGATGCGGCCCATCCCGCCCTGGGAGAAGGCCAGGCTCATCCGCTGTCCTTCCATCAATCTCTATGGGGCGGACGACGTGGTCACCAACATCGCGGTCCAGGACAAGATGATGTACGCGTTCCGGGAGAACGGACAGCCGCTGGAGTGGCATTTCTTCCCATTCGGCGGACACGGGTTCGTCGACCCGGGCGCGGTGGGCTATCACGCCCACGCCGCCGAGCTGGCCTGGCCCATGGTGGTGGACTTCATGGAGCGCGAACTCCAGTGGGCGCCCGAGCCCTGAGAGTAGTCCCGTGAGCCACCCGTCGCGCCCCGGAACGGCCTTCCGATCCGGAGTCTACACCTGAAGACAGGAAAGGAGCCTCCATGGCGCGGTTCGTATCCGACAGCCTTCCCGACGACGCGCTGGCGCTGTTGCGGCCCGGCAACCTGGCCGAGAAGCAGAATCGCGTGGTGCAGATCATCACCACGGACGAGGAAGGCTGGGGTAACGCCGGCATGCTGGGGTATGCCGACATCATCGCCAAGGACGCCCGGAATCTCGACCTGGCGACCTGGGGCGACGGCGAATGCGCGGCGGATCTCAGACGAAACGGCCGCATCACCCTGCTGGTCATCGACGACGACATGGCCTACTACGTCAAGGGGCGTGCCCGAGAGGTCCAAGTCGACGGGGATCCGCTCACCGACGTGAACGACGCCGGCGGCCATTCCGCCCTTGCCTATTTCCACATCAGCGAGCTCCGGGTGTTCGAGGACCGGATTCCCACCGCCCGGGTACTCGGCGGCGTCACCTTCGAGGGGTCGGAGTCCGAGCAGATGGCGCACGACGCTATCCTGAAGAAGCTCGCTTCCATCTAGCGTCCCGTCCGGTCCATTTTAGAAGGCTGCCCAGCCCGACACGACCGCGAACATGGCCCATCGCGTATCCTTCGGATTGACCCCGATCCAGACCGGGGTCGACTTCGACCACATCCGTGAGGTGGTGCTCCGAGCGGAGGAGCTGGGCTTCGACTCAGTGTGGCTGAACGATCACTTCTTCACCTCCAGGTTCTTCCATCCTCTGCCGCCGCCCACCGCCCCCTTCTACGAGTCCTGGGTGACGGTCTCGGCGTTGGCGCCGCTGACCCGCCGCGTCCGCATCGGCACCCTCTGCTCCAACGTGTCGTTCCGCAATCCCGCGCTGCTGGCGAAGATGGCCGCGTGCCTGGATGTCATCAGTGGAGGGCGCCTCGAGCTCGGCCTGGGAGCCGGCTGGTTCGAGGAGGAGCACACCGCCTACGGTTTTGCCTTTCCGGACATGGCGCAACGGGCGCAGCAATTGACCGAGGCCGTGGAGATCGTCAAGCGCATGTGGGCGGAGGAGACGGTCACGTTCAACGGAAAATACTTCCGTACGGACAACGCCTATTGCAGCCCCAAGCCCCTGCAGACGCCCCGGCCACCCATCACCATCGGCGCTCGCGGGTCGCGGACCATGCTGCGGGTGGCAGCGCGGTGCGCCGACCGCTGGAACATCCAGACCCCCATCAGCCCGGCGCAGTACCGGCGGAAGCTCGAGTTCCTCGAAAGGCACTGCGAAGAGGCCGGGCGCGATCCCGCGGAGATCGGACGCTCGCTGTGGGCCGGTACGATCATCGGCGAAAACCGGGAAGAATACGCCCGTGCCGCCGAGGCCCTGGCGTTGCCGCACACCGCCTACCTGGACGCCCGCATCGCGGGGACCCCGGAGGAGTGCATCCGGCGCATCCAGGGATTCGCGAAGCTTGGCGTCACCGAGTTCATCCATTACTTTACACATGACGAGCTTCCGAGCGTCGAGCTCTTCGCGACGAAGGTCATACCCGCGTTCAGGTGAACGCGACTGATCCGCGGAACCGATCAAAGAAGGAGAGAGACCAGATGGCACAGGAATCAGCAGGACTACCGACGGAACCGGACCTTTCGGCGGACGTCGTCATCATCGGATCGGGCGCAACGGGGTTGCCCGCGGCCATCGTGGCGGCGGACGCCGGCGCGTCCGTCCTGGTGGTGGAAACCAACTACGACGTGGGCGGGCACGCCATCCTGAGCGGCGGCAACGTGCCCCTGGGCGGCGGCACCAGCGTCCAGCGCGAGTACGGCATCGAGGACTCGCCGGACACGGTCTTCGCCGACCTGACGGACTGGTCGGTGGTGCAGGTCAACGGTTCCCCGGACTACCGCTACAGCGACCGCGCCGTGATCCGCGCGTTCGCCGATCACTGCGCGGAAACCTATGAATTCCTGGTGGCCAACGGCGTGAAGTTCAAGGAGGGTCCGCCCGACAGCCGGGGCGCCCACTCCACGGGCAACTCGGCCCACCGGGAGAACCACACCTACTGGGAGCACGGCGCCGGCCTGGCCAGTCCCAACGCCCGTCCCGGCACCGGCCTGGTGCGACCCCTGGAGAACAGTGCCCGTGAGAAGGGCGTAAAGTTCCTGCTGAACTACAAGATGTCCTCGATCATCCGGGACGGGACGTCCGGACGGGTCCTCGGGATCACGGCCGAGCACACGCCCACCGTCATGCCCGGGAGCACCACCCCGCTCCAGAGCTACCGCTCCGACGGCAACATCGACCGCACCGAGCCGAGCCTGACCATCCGCGCCCACAAGGCGGTCATCGTCGCCACCGGCGGCAGCACGAGCAACGTCAACTTCCGGCGCATGTTCGACCCCCGGCTCACCGACGTCTACCAAGTGGCGGGCGAGCCCTACACCTACCAGGACGGCAGCGGCGAGCTCGCCGCCATGGCCGTGGGCGCGTCCCTGTGGGGCCTGGCCAACCAGGTCCTGGAGAACGGCGACAACATCCGGGTGCAACGCGCCCTGGGCACGCGCTGGAACTATTTCCCGTGGGAGCTGGAGAGCCCCATCTTCCCGCTGGTGCGCGCCGCGGGCTTGGCCGTGAAGGACTGGCACGACCTGATCCTTGTCAACCAAGTGGGCGAGCGCTTCTACGACGAGACCCAGGGCGACTATCCCGAGGGCAACAAGCACAAGGACATCGACCCGTACACGCCCGGAGACCACCGCAACACCCACATCGAGTACGACCCCCACCACTCCAACTTCTTCAACGCCGCGGT
>JAJDVR010000149.1 GCA_022826025.1 Gemmatimonadota bacterium
AACTCCCCTGGGTTGAGCAGCATCGTGAGCATCCCGCGGTCATCGTAGCTCTTCGGCCAGTTCAGCTTCCGGCCGATCTCCCGCCGGGTCGAGTACTTCGGTAGAGCCACAAAATGCTTGTCGGAACGCGCAGACCGCAGGACGGTGAGATAGGCTTCCAGGTAGACAAGACCATCCTGCTTGAGCTTCTGCGAACAGTGCAGCTGGCCCGACTGATTGGCTTTGCCGAAGGCTTGGTTGAAGTAGATGATCGGCAGCGTGAACGTGCCGTCGAGCATCACCAGGTCATGAGGAGCCGCCGTGATCAAGCGCAACTCTTCTCCAAGCATCACGGCCCGAAGTACCGTCGCAGTGTCTTCATCGTGGGATTCGGCGGCCACGAAGGTGCGGTGGTGAGGTTGCTCCCAGTGACGTTTCTCGGACGGGGGCGTCAGTCCCTCCACCGCCACCGCCGTTGCGGCGGCGAGGTCCGTGGTCAACAAGCGCTCGATGGCGTACGAGCCATCAGCGGCGCATGTGGTCGGCATGGGCGGGTATCCGAGGGAGGAGTCCGTGACGACCAAGCTGGAATCGACCAGCTGTTTGCGAAGCGTCTCACGGTCCTTGCGCACCTGCTGAAACGAGGTCAACAAGCGTTCGGCTACCGCAGTGGTCTCACCAAGAACTTCTTCTACGAGGGCGGCCGGAAGATCGGTGAAGGGTGCATGCGATCCGGATGTCGCTGTCACCGCGTCCCCCACAGCCGATACGATTCCCGGTTGAAGGTCCGGTATCGCTCGTCGCGACCCGCACGAGGCAGCAGCCACCGCCCGCGAAAGTACTCGAACAGGTCGTCCGCTCCCTGTCCGTTGGGCCTTAATTTATCGTCGTCACCCCGAAGAAATGCCTTGGTATTCTCTGCTAGCGGCACCGCGAAGATCTCTCGCTGCACCCCATGATACTGGAGATTCGTAGACAGGCCGAGGAGTGGAAGAGCTTTCCGCACAAGCTCGCGGCGGTTCCGAAAACCGACTCCCCAAGACGGGTGCTTGGCCGTCGCCTCACAGTGTTGCACCGCGAGCTGCCGTAGATCGCCGTAGAAGCCGTTGCTGAAGTGAAAGTCGCCGGACCCACTGGTGAACCCTATGCTCTTGTAGACCGTCCGCCGGTGGTACCGAAGCCGGTTGTACAGGGACGATCTGCCCAGAGCAGACGTGGTGGTAAGGAGAGCGAGGCGGCCATCGAAGATCTGCCCGCTGATGTAGGATTCCTTACCCCCGTACTTCTTCCGGAACGTTTCCTGCACTTCGCGGCTGGATGCCAGCAGAGCGACGAGTTTTCCGCAAAGAAGGCTCGAATAAGGCGGCACCGCACCGAGGACGAACAAGTCCATCACGCACTTCAGACGTTTCTTCCTAGCCTCCAGATCCCAGCCTATCCAGCGATCACGCGGTCCCAATCCGAAGACGGGATCGCCCAATCCGATGATTCCGATGAGCTTGTCATTCGACTCGTCGTAGACGACGAACCTCAGACGTCGCCCATATCCTGCTGAGACCGGTATGCTCCAATGGAGACGAGCGTACCTGAAGAGAAGCTCCTCTTCGGATCCCGAGCGCACCTCGGCAAGTGCCGGGCTCACCTTCTCCGGCACCACTTCCGGCCCGTCGGCTACTCGCGCGAGAAGTCGGTCTTCATGTCGCTCGAGGCCCGCCCGGCTACGGGCCCGATTGTGCCTGACCGCTTCCTGATGAAGTCCACGCACCTCGCTCTTGTCGCGAGTGTCGGGCGGAACGAGCTGGTCTCCCCGGATTTCGAACCCTTGACGCTCCAGCGAGCGGAAGATCTTGGAGCGAATTCGGTTCGCAACCGTCGTGCTCGCCGTACCGACGGCATCCCTCTCGGTGTGATCGCTGACGCTCATGGCAAACAATATAGCCCCGAACCGTCCAAGCATGTCACAGTAGGCTCAGCAGCTTGCACCGCAGAACGATCCAAGGTCCCCGAACACACGACAGGTAGTAGTATTACGGTGTTAGCATACCATAGGTAGTAGTGCTAGATTCCTCCGGCGCAGACTTCCAAGCAGCCCTTCGAGCTGAGCTGCTTCGCAGCTGCGCCAAGCATCCACGCGTTTCGGCTAACCCCCCACGGCGAACTTCTGCACGCGCCGGCCGGTCGAGGCCTCGCCCACGTAGATGTTTCCGCGGGAGTCCACCGACATCCCGTGCGGCCGGAGGAACTGGCCGACCTGCCGTCCGCCGCGGCCGAACTCGCCTACGACCTCCAGGTCCGAGCGGCGCAGAATCCAGACCTTGTGGTTGGTGCCGTCGGCCAGGTAGAGCCACTGCTGGGCGGCGTCCGGCGATAGCGCGATAACGAACGCCGACCCGGACGCGCGGGTGAGCGGGGCGATGGTCTTCTCGGTCACGTAGGTGCCGTCGCGCCGGAACACCTGGATGCGGTTGCCCCGCCGGTCCGCGACGTAGATGAGCCCGTCGGCCGAGCCCATCAGGTCGTGCACGGTGGAGAACTGGGGCGGGAACGGGCTGTCCACGGTGCGCGCGCCGTAGTCGTAGGCAGCCTCGTCGTCGGGGGACTCCCCGTACGCGCCCCAGTGCCGCAGGTACGCGCCCGTGTCTCCGTCGAATACGATCACCCTCCGGTTCCGGTATCCGTCCGCGACGAACACCTCGTTGGTTTCCGGGTCAACCCAGATCCCGGCCGGACCGCCGAGGAGCGCGGTGTCGGAGCTCCCGCCGTTGACGTCGTACTCGCCCAGCGTCATGAGGTGCTGTCCGTCGCGGGTGAACTTCATGACGCGGTGGTGACGGTAGGTGCCGATCCAGACGTTGCCGTTGTGGTCGATGAAGAGCCCGTGCGAGTTGCGCGGGAACTCGGAGACGTCCTGGGTGGCGGGATCGCCCCACGCCTGAACCACGTTGCCCTGCGGGTCGATCTCGAGCACGACGGGTGCCGGCACGCAGCACTCGCCGATGGGCGGATCCTGCACCGCGGAGATCTCCTCCGGCGTCAGCGTTTCGGGAAGATGCGTGATCCACACATGGTCCCGGTCGTCGACGAAGACCGACGTGATCGAGCCCAGGATCCAGTCGTTGGGGAACTCGCGCGGCCAGGTGGGATCGACCTGGAAGGTCGGTGGGCTGTCGCCGGATGCCGCCGGAGTCGCGGTGGAGTCCGCGCCCGGAGGGCCCCCTTCGGAGCAGGCCGCGAGAAGGACCGGGAACGCGGCGATGCGCACGAGGAAACGAGCCATGGTTGTCTCCGGTGGGTGGCGAGTCTGCAACCGGCTTCCCGGCCGACGTCTGATTCGGGAAAAGATACGGGAAGACGGGATTTCCCGCCGGGTGGGCCGCCCTGGCTCAGCCTCGGACGCCGGGGAGGTCTCGAAGCTGTCGGTCCCCCTTTCTCCCATCCTCCGGCTCATATAGGATTCAGCGCGCTTTGCACCTTGACCCAGGATTCACCAGGACCCCGGAGGAAACCGATGAAGATGCTTCGGCCGCTGTGCTGTCTCGCCCTGGCACTGGCCTTCGCCACCACCGCTCAGGCTCAGGACAGGCCGCTGAGCCCCCGCGGAGAGGCCGCCACCCATGTGGGCGGCGCGTACAACGCGGAAGGCAGCTACGAGAACGGCTCGTGGGTCGTGGTGACCTACGGCCGCCCGATCCTGCGGGGCCGGGACCTTTTCGGCTCGGGAGACGAGTACGGCCAGGCGTTCCTGCGCGGCGCTCCGGTGTGGCGCATCGGGGCCGACCAGTCGACCCGTTTCATGACCGAGACGGACCTCACCTTCGGCAACCAACGCCTTCCGGCCGGCGAGTACAGCATCTTCGCTGAGCTCACCGAGGACGAGTGGACGCTCATCTTCGCCAACTGGGGCGTGAAGAACGATTTCCGCGAGGAGAACCCCGATGCGCTGTGGGGCTCCTACGGCTACACCCCGGACCGGGACGTACTGCGCACCACCATGGACGTCTCGACGATCGCGATGTCCGCCGATCAGCTGACCATCATGTTCACCGAAATGACCCAGGAAGGCGGGGTGTTCACGATCTGGTGGGACGACCAGGTGGCGACGGTGCCGTTCGAGGTGGCGCGGTAGGGATCGCCGGGCGGGTCGGCCGCCCGTGATCGAAAAGGAGGCCGAGCCAGCGGCGACCTGACGCTCACACTTCTCTGGCAGCTTGCGCCAACTGCCGTCCCCGGACCAGCTTTTCCGCATCACGTCGGACAGCTTCCGTGCAGACAGGCAGGTGACGCGGTCATGAACGTTCAGCAGACGCCTGCGCCCCTTGCGGCGCTGTCATCGCTGCTCCTCCTTGCAGCATGCTCTCTCGCGCCGGCGCCCTCGGTGCCGGAACCGGTCGCCGAGCTTCCCGAAAGTTTCGAGGGGGGCGAGGAGTCGGGTGCGTATGAGGCCCGGGAGTGGTGGACCACCTTCCAGGATCCGGCGCTCAACACCGTCATCGACTCGGTGCTGGCCGCCAACTTCGACCTGGCCGAAGCGGTGGCCCGGGTGCAGCAGGCCCGGGCCCAGGCGGGGATCGCGCGCGCCTCCCTGCTTCCCGCCATCCAGGCCAGCGCGAACGTCAACGACACGGACAACCCGTCCAACGCGGGCTTCGGCCAGCAGTTCCGCGAAATCGCGGGCGACCGGCTGCCCGGCTTCGAGTTCCCCGAACGCCTCGGCATCGAGACCTGGTCGCTGGGCGTCGACTTCGCGTACGAACTGGATTTCTGGGGACGTGCCCGCAACGATTCGCGGGCCGCCGGGCAGGAGTACCTGGCGTCGGAGTCGGACTACCACGCGGCGCGCATCGGCGTGCTGTCCGAGACCATCACGACCTACTTCGAAATCGCCGACCTGCGCAGGCGCGAAGCCCTCGCCCACGAGACGATCGACGTTCTGCTGGAACGGGAGGAGCTCGCGGAGACCCGCTACGACCGCGGGCTGGTCACTTCCTTCGAACTCTACCAGGTCCGCCAGGAACTTCGGAACACCCAGGCCGCCCTTCCTCAGCTGGAGAGCCAGCTGGTCAACGCCGAAGGGCGTCTGGCCGTTCTGGTGGGCGGCTTCCGCGAGAAGCTCGACGCGATCCTGCCCGATTCGCTGGCGCCGCTGCCGTCGAGCGATCCCGTCTCCGCGGGGGTGCCGGCCGACCTCCTGGTTCAGCGGCCGGACGTGCGCTCAGCCGGGCTTCGGCTCGAGGCCGCCCGCTTCACCATCGGCGCGCGCCGGGCCGAAATGCTCCCTTCCCTGTCCTTCTCGGGCACGATCGGGGTGCAGTCCGCGGACGCCGACGGGCTCTTCAACGTCGACCAGTGGTTCCGCAACCTGCTCGGCAACCTGACCGCTCCGATCTTCCAGGGAGGCCGCATCCGCAGCAACATCGCCGTCGCGCACGCCCGCTTCGGCCAGGCAGCAGCCGCCTACGGCCGCACCGTGGTGACGGCGGTGCACGAGGTGGAGGCGGCGCTGGCCGCGCTCGGCAACGAAGGGCGGCGCCACGAATTCCTCGCATCGCAGCGGGAGGAGGCTCTCGCATCGGTCGAGCTGCAGTCGCGCCGCTACGCCGCCGGAGTGGGAGGCTACGTCGACTATCTCGACGCCGTACGGGCGCTCCTCAACGTCGAGTCGACGCTCGCCGGTGCACGCCGCGATCTGGCCCTGGCGCGGCTGGCGGTACACCGTTCGCTGGGCGGTGACTGGACCGTTCCGCCCGAGGAGCTCGAAGGCCCGCGCATGGTGCCCGCCAGCGAATCCGAAGAACAAGCCGACACGCCAACACGGGGGACGGATCTATGAGCCGCCGCCGCAGTTTTCTCATCGCCTCAGGCATCCTCGGGGGCGCCGTCGTGCTGGCGGCCGTCATGATCGCCCTGCGCCCCGACCCCCCGCTACGCGAGCCGGCCTCGCAGGCGCCGTTCGTCACGACCGCCCCCGCCACCGGCCGGGACGGCGCCATCCCTGTCAACAGCGCGGGCACGGTGCGGCCGCGCGCCGAGATCGATGTCGCCGCCCAGATCAATGGCAAGGTCGCGTCGGTCGCGCCGGCCTTCCTGAGCGGCGGGCGCGTGAGTGCGGGCGAGGTCCTCTTCCGCATCGACGAAGCGGACTACCTGAACCGGGTGCAACAGGCGCGCGCCAATGTCGCCGCGCAACTGGTCGCACTCCTGCAAGCCGAGGAGGAGGCCCGCATTGCCCGCGCCGAGTATGAGGGGTTCCTGCGCCGCCGGGGGGACGACGCTCCGCCAGCCGAAGCGAGCCCGCTCACGCTCAGAGAGCCGCAGCTCGCCGCCGCCCGGGCTGCGCTGGCGCGGGACAGCGCGGCTCTGGCCGACGCGGAGCTGGCGCTGGCGCGGACGGAGGTACGCGCACCCTTCAGCGGCATCGTGCGGACCGAGATGGTGGACGTCGGGCAGTTCGTCGCCGCCGGACAGGGCGTGGGCCGGCTCTACGCCGACGACGCGGTGGAGGTGGTGGTTCCCCTGTCGGACGCCGATGCGGCCCTCATCCCGGACCTGTGGACGCTGGATGCGGGTGATGGCGACACCAGCGTCGAGGCCACTGTGATGGCGGAGTACGGGGACGGCGCCTACACGTGGTCGGGATACGTGGACCGGGCCGAAGCCGCCCTGGACGAACAGACCCGCACCATCGACGTGGTGGTGCGCGTTCCCGACCCGTTCGCGGGCGGTCGGGCAGCCACCCCCGAGGGTGACGGCATGGAAGCGGAGGACGGCCGGGGCGGCCCGCCCCTCCTGGTCGGTCAGTTCGTGGAAGTGCGCATCGCCGGAGCTGCCCCGGAGCGATACTTCACCGTACCGCGTTCCGCGCTGCGGACCGGGAACGAGGTCTGGGCGCTGCGCCAGGACACCGTGGTCGCCATCGTCCCGGTGGGCGTCCTGCAGCGCGCCGACGAACTCGTGTACGTCACCGGTGCCCTCGCGGACGGACAGGCTGTCGTGCTGAGCGGCCTGCAGTTCGCCACCGAGGGCATGGTGGTGCGGACGAGCACCGACGGGCCGGGATGAGCCGCCCCGACGAGCCCTCGCCGGACGAGCACTCTTCGAACGATCCGTTGCGGGAGGCGCGCGGCCCCATCGCCTACATGGCCCGCAACGGGGTCGCCGCCAACCTGCTCATGTTCTTCATTCTGGCGGCGGGCTTCTTCTCCCTGCGCGGCCTGGTCCAGGAGGTTTTCCCGGAGATTTCGCTCGACCGCGTCATGATCTCGGTTCCCTATCCCGGGGCCACGCCCGACGAGATCGAAGAGTCGATCCTGCGCAAGATCGAAGAACAGATCGAGGCGGTGGACGACATCAAGGAGATCCGTTCGACGGCGGCCGAGGGGCGAGGGTCGGTGACGGTGGAACTCCAGCTGGGCGCCGATGTCGCGCGGGCACTCGACGATATCAAGGCCCAGGTCGACCGGATCCAGACCTTCCCCGCCGGTGCGGAGCGCCCGGAGGTCAGCGAACTGACCAATCGCCAGAGCGTCATCCGCCTCGTGCTGTTCGGCGACGTGGGCGAGCGCACACTCAAGGAGCTGGCGTACCGCACCGAAGACGGGTTGTCGGAGCTTCCGGTGGTCTCCTACGTCGAGACGACGGGCATTCGCGACTACGAGATCTCCGTCGAGGTCCCCCTGCATCAGTTGCGGGCGCTGGGCCTGACCCTCGGGAACATCGCCAGCGCGGTGCGGGGCGGGTCCCTCGACCTGTCCGCGGGAAGCATCGACACGAGGGACGAGGAGGTGCGCATCCGCACCACCGGACAGAACTACACCCAGCACGATTTCGAGGACATCATCGTCCTCAGCCGGGTGGACGGCACCGTGGTCCGCCTCGGGGACATCGCCGAGGTGCGTGACGGCTTCCGGGATGTGGACCTGATCACCCGGTTTCAGGGCCAGCCCGCAGTCTATGTGGAGGTCTTCCGGACCTCGGACGAGAAGGTGCTCGACATTGTTGCGGCCGTCGAGGAGCACCTGGTGGAAGAGGTTATCCCGTCGCTGCCGGCCGGGGTGGGGCTCGAGGTGTGGAACAACACCGGCCAGATCTTCGAGAGCCGCCTGGGACTGCTGGTGAAGAACGGCCTCATCGGCCTGGCGCTCGTCCTCCTCTCCCTCACCCTCTTCCTTGATCTCAGGCTCGCGTTCTGGGTGGCGGTCGGAATCGCGGTGTCGTTCGTCGGCACCTTCGCCGTGATGAACTGGCTGGCCGTGTCGGTCAACATGATGACGCTCTTCGCATTCATCCTCGCCGTTGGCATCGTGGTCGATGACGCCGTGGTGGTGGGCGAGAACATCCATGCGGAGCGCGAGAAGGGGTGGCGCGGCGTGGACGCGTCCATCCGCGGGACCCGCCGCATCACGGGCCCGGTGATCTTTGCCGTCCTCACCACCGTGGTGGCGTTCTGCCCCCTGTTCTTCGTCCCGAGCGTCATGGGGAGGCTGATGACCATGCTCCCGGTCGTCGTCATCTCCGTCCTCATGTTCTCGCTCGTCGAGTCGCTCCTGGTGCTGCCGAACCACCTCTCTCACATGCCGGGTCCCGGCAAGCACCGGCGTCGTTCCCGGGACCACCTGGTCGCCCGCATTCAGCGGGGCGTCGACCGGGGGCTGAAGCGCTTCATCGCGGAGCCTCTCAACCGGGCCCTCAGGGTCGCCACCGCTCAGCCCGGGCTGGTCATCACGACCGGGGTCGCGCTCATCATCCTCTCCGTCGCCATGGTTCCAGCGGGCATCATCCGCGTGAACTTCATGCCTACGGTGGAGGCGGACCTGGTCACGGCCACACTGGAGATGCCGGAAGGCACGCCCGCGGAGCGGACCACCGAGATGGCCGATCATGTGGAGCAGGCGGGACAACGGGCCATCGCGCGTCTGTCGGCCGAGGGCGCCGGATCGCTCCTCGAGGGCGTCAACATGACGGTGGGCCAGGAGGCCCGGCAGTTGCAGCCCTTCGGAGCCGGGGTGGCAGCCGATCCGCGCGCCAACATCGCGGCAGTGGAATTCAAGCTCGTGACCGCTGAATTCCGCGATATCTCCGCGGCCGACTTCCAGCAGACGTGGCGCGAGGAGCTGGGTCCCCTGCCCGAAGCCAGGGCGCTCACCATCACGGCCGAGTTGCTCGA
>JAJDVR010000135.1 GCA_022826025.1 Gemmatimonadota bacterium
TCGAAGGCACTTTGCACGGCTGGGCGCGGTCGCCCTTGGTGGACTCGCGCTTCCCGGCGGGGTCGGAAGCGTCCCGGGTGATTCGCGCCGTTCTCCACGCGATAACCGACGGTTTCCACCGAAAATGCGACGTTTTCCGCACCAAGAGCTTCGCGTGGATGCGGATCGCCTGATCGAGCGCATGCGCGCGCTCGAGGCCTTCGGTCGCAACGACGCCGGTGGAATCGACCGGGTGGCCTTCAGCGACGCGAACATCGAGGCGCTCGACTGGGTGGCGGGCCATCTGGGCGCGGCCGGCTTCCAGGTCGGCATCGACCTGGCCGGCAACCTGATCGCGCGCAAGGCGGGCCGGGACGCGTCGCTCCCGCCGCTGATGTTCGGCTCGCACATCGACTCGGTTCCCGGGGGCGGAAATTTCGATGGACAGGTCGGCTCGATGGCGGCCCTGGAGGTTGCGACCCGGCTCGCCGAGGCGGGTCACCGCACCCGTCACCCCCTCGAAGTAGCCATCTTCTCGAACGAGGAAGGGGGCAAGACCGGCAGCCGCATCCTCGCCGGAGAGTTCCTGCCGTTCGAAGTCGACGTCCAGACCGCCTCGGGCTACACCATCGGAGATGGCCTGCGGCGCCTGGGCGGCGACCCGGACCGACTCGTGGACGCCCGCCGCGAGCCCGGCTCCATTGCCGCCTTCCTCGAGCTGCACATCGAGCAGGGCGCGGTCATGGAGACCGACGGCATCGACATCGGGTTGGTGGAGGGCATCGTCGGCATCATGCGCTGGAACGTGGCCGTGGACGGTATGACCAACCACGCCGGCACCACCCCCATGGACCGCCGTCAGGACGCGATGGTCGGGGCCGCGCGCTTCATCGACATGGTGCATCGCACCGCGCGCGGGATGCCGGGCAGGCAGGTGGCCACGGTGGGGCGGCTGGCCGCGGAGCCGGGCGTCCCGAACGTGATCCCGGGGCGTGTGGTTCTCTCGCTCGAGATCCGCGATCTGTCGATGGATGGCATCGAGCGCGTCTTCGAGGCGGTGCGAGCCCGCAGCGATCGAATCGCGCGCGACGCAGGCGTGACCTTCGCCTTCCAGCGCTTCTACACCAGCCGCGCCGCTCCCACCGACCCGCGCATCCGCGACCTCTTCGAGGCCTCCGCCCGCGAACTCGGCCTGGTGTCGCGCCGCATGCCTTCGGGGGCCGGGCATGACGCCCAGAGCATCGCCCTGCTCGCGCCGGTGGGGATGATCTTCGTGCCCTCCATCGGGGGCATCAGCCACTCCCCGGAGGAGCGCACCGAGGACTCCGACATCGTAAACGGCGCCAACGTGCTGCTCCGGACGCTGCTCGCGCTCGATGAGAGGGGTCTCACGGGGGATTGATGCGACGGAGAGGAATCGATGCGAGGGAGCGGAGGGGTTGATTCCGGCTACCGACCGCACTGGTGTATACTGACATCTACTGGTGACTCTCGCCCGCGGGAAGTAACGGGCCAACATCGCAGGAGATGGCGGGAGTGACCTCGCGGGAGTAGCGGGAGCACTTCGGGTGGCGTAGTAGTAAGAGACGGGTGCGCTACCGCCTCTTCGACTGCGCGGGCACGTCCACGCACTTCCCTGGAAAGGCAACTTCATGCAAGGATGCATCGCCAACCCGAGATCATCCCGGCGGGGCGTCCCGCTCGTCCTCGCCGCCGCGCTGTGTCTCCCCGGAACCGTTTCCGCGCAGGAGCCGGAGTCCGAGGACGCGCGGGTGACCATCATGGGCGTCGTCTACGACGTCGTGACCGGGACAGCCATTCCGACGGCCGCCGTCTCGCTCGAGAACGGCCGCCAGGGAGTGCTGACGGACGACCAGGGCATCTTCCGGCTGGAGGATGTCGAGGCCGGGCCCCAGTTGCTCGTGGTCACCCAGTTCGGGTACCAGAAGAGGGCGGTCGCCGCCACCATCACCCCCGAGTCGAGCGGAATGATGCAGGTGGCGCTCACGCCCCGGCCCATCATGCTCGCCGGCGTGACCGCTACGGTCGAGAATGTCACGGAGATGGAAGCCCGCCTGCGCTTCCGCCGGAGGGCCGCCGGTTTTTCGACCCAGGCCTACGACCGGCAGGAGCTGTTTCGCGCGATGAGCGGTACCCCGCTGGACTTCCTGAATCAGCGCTCGATGGTGCGCATCGTGACCTGTCCCCCGGGGACAATGAGCAGCCGGTGCGTCTATCGGCGGGGATACGCCATCGAACCGTGGGTCTATGTGGACGAGGCGCTCGCGTGGGGAGGGCTCGACGAGCTGGAGACCTATGCGGTCTCGGACATCTATCTGATGGAAGTCTTTTCCTGGGGCTCCGAAATCCGGGTCTACACCAATCAGTTCATGGAGCAGATGGCCCGCAAGCCGATCATGCCGATTCCGCTCAACCTCTGGACCCGGCCGGCGCGATAGGGCCTCCGGCATTGGGACGCCACCGCGGGTAACGCCGGCAGAAGCGGGTTCAGGCCGAGACAACGAGCCCGAAGCGATACCTTGAGTCCATTCGTCAGATGTTCATCCAGATGTGAGGTTCGCATGTACGCCAGAAAGCTTTCCGGGGCGCCGATCCTGTCCGCCGCATTCGTCCTGGTCCTGGCCCTGGTGCTGTCCGCATGTGCGGATGCGCCGGCGACCGGGAGTTCGGACGCAGTCGTCTTCGAGGGCGCCCGCCTGATCGTCGGCGACGGGGGCGTGATCGAGGACGCCGTCTTCGTGGTGGAGGACGGCCGCTTTACGGCGGTCGGCGCCGCAGGCGAGGTGGAGGCGCCCGCGGGTGCCACCCACATGGATCTCGCCGGCAAGACGGTCATGCCGGCGATCGTGAACGCCCACATCCACCTGGCCTCCGACCGCGAGACCCGCACCGACCAGCTGCAGCACTACGCGTACTACGGCCAGTCGATGCTGGTGAGCCTGGGGACGGAGGAGGGGAACGTCGGCTTGCAGATGCGCGGCGAAGTGGTGCCCGACGGCGCCCGCTCGCAGAGCGCGGGGCGGGGGATCACCTCGCCCGAGCCCGGCCGCAGCGAGGTGCCTCACTGGGTGACCACCGAGGAGGAGGCGCGCGCGGCGGTGCGGGAGCTGGCCGCCGCCCAGGTGGACATCGTCAAGATCTGGGTCGACGACCGGAGCGGCCAGTACGAGCGGCTTTCCTCGGAGCTTTACGGCGCCGTGATCGACGAGGCGCACGCCAACGGCCTGCGCGTGACCGCCCACGTCTTCACGCTGGAAGACGCGAAGGGGCTGCTGCGGGCCGGCGTGGACGCCTTCGCGCACGGCATTCGCGACATGGACGTCGACGACGAGCTGGTCGCGCTCTGGCTGGAGCGTCCGCACGTGGTGCTGGTCCCCAACCTGCCCGCGCCGGGGGTGGCGGAGAACATGGGCTGGCTGGCGGGGTCGGTGCCGGCGCCTCAGGTGGAGCTGATGCAGACCAACTCGTTCGACCGGCCGGAGCTCCAGGACTTCTTCGGCATCCAGGCGCGCAACCTGAACCGCCTCAGCCAGGAAGGCATCACCATCTCCTTCGGTACAGACGGCAGTTCGCCGTGGGCCGCGCACCAGGAGCTGGCCGACATGGTGCGGAGCGGGATGAGCCCGGCGGACGTCATCGTGGCGGCCACCAGCGCCTCCGCCGAGTTCGTGGGCGCCGACGATCTGGGGACCGTGGCGGCGGGCAAGAGCGCCGACTTCATCGTGCTCGACGCCAATCCGCTCGACGACATCACCAACACGCGTGCGATCGACGCAGTGTACCTGCGCGGGTCGGCGATGGACCGCGACGGGCTGGGCGCGCGCTTCCGGGGGACGGGTCAGTAGCGACCGACTTCGAAGGAGCCTGTTCGCTCCTCGCGGGGGCGCTCTCCGGCGGAACCCGGCGCGAGATTCTGAGCGCCTGCTCGCCGGACGGTGGCGCGAAGGGACTCGAACGGCTGCGGGGCGGTATGCGTGCGCACGTATTCCGGGGGCGTTTCGCCCCGCTCGTGCTGGACGGCCTCGTGCGCGATTTCGACCTGCGCACCCGCGAGGAAGGATTCCACGTCCTGCACTCCTGGAATCATCTGGAGCATCACTTCACCCGCGAGAACACCCCGGTGCTCATGCTCGACCGCTTCGCGAAGGAGTGGTCGGCGGCGCGCGCCACGCCGCGCGTCCAGGCGCTGCTGCTGGACCACTACTTCTTCTATGTGCTGGCGCTGATGGTCATGCGGGCGTGGGACGAAGGCGATCCGAACCGCAACCTGGACCGCGTCACCGGGCTGCTCCGCCACCTGCAGGGTCCCCACGGGAGCGGACACCAGTTCGTGGCTCGTGCCGAGACCCTGCTGTTGATGGCCATCTCCCATTTCCACCCGGACGAGAGCGCCTATCCGCGGCTGCTGGAGAGGATCCGCACCCTGGACCGCGCGCACCGCGTGCACTTCGCGCTGGCCGAGGCGGCGATACTGGGAAGCCACCTGCGGTGGGGTTTCGCGGTGCTCTACCGGCGGGATCTGGGGCGCATGCGGACCGATAATGTCGGCGATTACCCGTGGCTGCTCTTCTCGGTCGCGACGCTCATGAAGGAGTACGTGCGGCTGCGCGAGGAGGGGGCGGAGCGGCGCACCCGCATCCTTGAGGGCCTCATCGACGGCCTGACCCCGGATCCCTGGGCCTTCACGGGCGCGCCCCCGGAGGCGCTCCTGCGCTACGAAGAGGAGCATTCGGGCTTCCGGGAGGCCTTCGCGGAGCACCGGGACGACCTGCTGGAGGAGTTCGCCCGGCTGCGTCCCGACCGGGAGGCGTACTCGCCGCTCTCGTACCACTGCAACTTTCCCCACAACGCCATCATGGCCAAGGTCTCGATCCAGCTCGCCGACGAGAACGCCCCCAACCTGCCGATGGACGCGATGTTCACGCGCGCGGAGCCCTGGCGACCCGGGGGGGCGCCGGAGACGGCGGCGGCCGGAGCGGAGGGATCGGACCCGGTCGCCGGGGGCGATGCGTCGAGGGCCCGGGCCGCCGAATTCGTCTCCGCCGACCACCCCGAGGCCCTCGCGCGCTACCTGATGGCGTACTCCGGGGCGAGTCCGGAGCGGCTGGGACGGCGCGGGGCGCGGCTCATCATCTACGACCCCAACGTAGGGCTCAGGTACTACAGGATGGCCCTGCAGGCGTTGCGTTCCGGGAGTTGACAGCAGAGGGGCGATGCCCCTACCGGTCACAGAGTGTCCGCGACCCGTTGTTTGATCGGGAAGTCGTGTCGTCGGGAAGCGGAGAAGCCCCGGAGGTCGCATGCCGAATGCATTCCGCCTCGCCCGAAAGGGCCCGTTCCTCGTGCTGGCGGCCATCCTGATGAGCGGCTGTGGCCTCCTGCCGGCGATGAGCTCCGGCCCGCCCGGCGCCGGCGCCGACCCTGCAGGCAGCGACGCCGCCCGCGGTGAAGACGCCAACGACGAAGTGGGTGTCGGCTACGGTACCCAGGATCGTGATGAACTGACCGGCGCGGTTTCCTCGGTGCGCGCCGAGGATGTCGGCAGGGAAGTGACGAGCATCCTGGACCTCATCGAAGGCCGGCTGCCCGGGGTGACGGTGCGGCGCCTGGGGAACGGCGACGTGTCGATCCGGATTCGCGGAGCTCCCTCGTTCATGGGAGGCGGGGAGCCGCTCTTCGTGATCGACGGCCGGACCATCATGGCCCCCGTCGGCTCGGCTCTGATGGCCATCAACCCCAGGGACGTCGTGCGCATCGACGTGCTCAAGGATGCCGGGGCCACGGCGATCTACGGAAGTCGCGGCGGGAACGGCGTGATCCTGATCACGACACGGCGCGCTCCGGGGTAGAGGCCTGGCCTCACGGGTTCATCAACCGCCATCCGGCCGCCCGCGGCGGGGCATCCTCCGGCCGGCGCGCCATCGGCCGCGATTCGGCGTTCACGAGAAACTGCTGGTGCGTTTCCTGCGTCTTGGCAATACGTTCTCATGGACGCCGCGACTGCCGGTCTGCGCGTGCCGTCTCCCCTTCGTCGGGCTGCACGTGCCAGTTCCCGCCGTGGCCCGTACAACTCCCCTCCCCCTGGAGGCACTATGCGAAAACACCTACGAATCTCGATCGGTCTGCTCGCCGGCGTGGTTGCGATGGCGCCGCCGCTGCAGGCGCAGGTCACCGGCGCCGTCACCTCCGCCGAGTCGGGCGAACCGCTCGCCACGGTGCAGGTGTCCATCGAAGGAACGGGCATCGGGGGCCTCACGAACGAAGAAGGCCGCTACCTCCTGATCAACGTCCCCGCAGGGCCGCAGGTCGTCCTGTTCCAGTACCTCGGCTTCGAGACCGAACGCCGGGAGATTACGGTCACGGAGGGAGAGGCGGTGGTCCAGGACGTGGCGATGACCGGGACGGTGCTCGGCCTGGACGAGCTGGTGGTCGTCGGGTACGGGACCCAGCTGCGCAGGGAAGTCACCGGAGCCGTGAGTTCGGTGCCGGGCGTCGAGATCGCCCAGGCCGCGGTGACGCCCAACCTGCAGACCGTGCTCCAGGGACGGCTGGCCGGGGTCAACGTGGCCGAGTCGTCCGGGGAGCCGGGATCGGCTCCGCAGGTCCTGGTCCGGGGACGGGGCTCGATCTCGGCGGGCACCGAGCCCCTCTACGTCATCGACGGCGTGCCGTACTCGATGAACCTGGACATCGAGGGCGAGGTGAGTCTGCAGCGGGCGAGCTTCGGCGTGGTGCGGGCCAACCCGCTGGCCAACCTCAATCCCAACGACATCGAGAACATCGAGGTTCTGAAGGATGCCGCGGCCGCGGCGATCTACGGCTCGCGCGGCTCCAACGGCGTCATCCTGATCACGACCAAGCGGGGAGAGCGGGGGGCGCCGCCGCAGGTGAGTTTCCGGGCCTACGGCGGAATGCAGACCGCGTTCAACCGGCCGCGCATGATGAATGCCGCGGAGAACATCCAGTACGTGAAGGATGCCCGCAACAACGCCTACCTGCAGGGCCGGGATCCCATGAACCCGGCGAGCCCCAGCTACAACCCGAGCTACAATCCGGACAACAACGCCGGCCGCGCCGAGAACGGGGCAAGCGGATCGCAGCTGATCCCGGAGGCCTACGTGAACTGGGACGGGACCGACAGCGACTGGATCGGCGCCGTCCTGGACGATGCGGTCCTGCAGAACTACGACGCCTCGGTCAGGGGAGGCTCGGAGAACCTCGCGTACTTCGTCTCCGGGTCCTACATGGATCAGTCGGGCGTCATCAAGGGGTCGAGCTTCCAGCGGCTCGCGCTGCGCGCCAATCTGACCCTGGATCCCAGCGACCGGCTCCAGTTGGCCGTGGATATCAACTCGGCCTACGCGGACCACGACCGCAAGGCGGCCCACGCGCCCTATTTCGGCAGGCCGCCCGGCCTCATCTACTCGGCGATGGTGTCGTCTCCCCTCGCCCGCATCTATGACAGCGAGGGCAACTACCTGCAGCGGGGCGAGAACAGCATCAACGCGCTGGGCAACGGGATGACCAGCACCAATCACGCTCTGGCCGCCCGTGACTACATCGACGACCACCTGCAGACGGGGCGCGTGTTCGGAAGCGTGTCCGCGGATCTGGATGTGAGCGACAACCTGCGCTACCGGGCGCTCTTCGGCTACGACTACGACACCAGCAACCGGCACTTCTACCAGGGTACGCGCCTGCAGTACCGGGGAAGGAACGTTCCCGACCCGTACTCCCAGGCCCTCTCGGGACACAGCCGCAACTGGCTGCTCGAGAACACCCTGAACTACAACACGGTGTCCGGCCCGCACAGCTTCAATGTGCTGGGCGGGTACACCGCCGAGCGGCAGTTCGACGGGAACCAGGACGTGATCGCCCGCAACTTCCCCGACGACCAGGTCACGACCATCAATGGCGGCGAGATCACGGGAGGAGGCCAGGAGCAGTCGGAATGGTCCCTGGTTTCGGCGCTGGGCCGGGTCAACTACACGCTGCTCAGCCGGTACCTGGCGACCGCAACCTTCCGCGCGGACCGCTCGTCACGCTTCGGATGGGGCAACCAGACCGGCTACTTCCCGTCGCTGTCGCTCGGATGGCAGATGACCGAGGAGCCGTTCATGCGCGGGAGCACGCTCTTCAGCCAGCTCAAGCCGCGCGTCAGCTACGGCGTCACCGGGAACTTCCAGATCCCGAACTACGGCTCCATCGGCCTGGTCGGGCGCCAGCCCTACGTGCTGGGCGACGCCGTGGTCGCCGGCGCCACCCCGCGGACGCTGGGCAACCGGGAGCTCACCTGGGAGACCACGAGGCAGCTCAACGTGGGCGTGGACTTCGGGATCATGGCGGACCGCATCTACGGCGCATTCGACTACTACGTCTCGAACACCGAGGACCTGCTCCTGAACGTGAACGTGCCCTCGTCCACGGGCTTCGCCACGGTCCTGACCAACATCGGCGAGGTCCGCAACAGCGGCTTCGAGGCGCAGATCACCTCGCGCAACCTGGTCGGCAGCTTCCAGTGGTCCACCGACGTGAGCGTGGGCATGAACTCCAACGAGGTGGTGAAGCTGGGAGCGGAGGGAGATCCGATCCTGGCCGCGGGCGTCGCTGGCGTGCGCCACATCACCCAGGTCGGGGGCGAGATCGGCGCCTACTACGGCTACGTGCACGACGGAATCTACCAGAGCGAGGCGGACATCGCCTCGAGCCCCGTCGACTCGCGCAACGTCACCCCCGGGGACATCAAGTGGAAGGACGTCAACGGCGACGGAAGGATCACCGCTGACGACCGCACCGAGCTGGGCAGCTACAATCCCGACATGACGTGGGGTCTGTTCAACCGCTTCGCCGTGGGAGACCTGGAGCTGAGCGTCTTCTTCCAGGGCGTGGTCGGGCGCGAGGTCCTGAACCTCACCCGGCGGCACCTGACGGCGCAGGGCAACTTCAACGGCTACGGCAACCTGGTCGGCAACTACTGGAGGTCGCCGGAGGAACCGGGCAACGGCTGGGACCACAAGCCCGACCGCCAGGACCACGGCGGGAACACCAGGCCGTCCAACTACCAGATGGAGGACGGCTCGTACACGAGCCTCAAGAGCATCACGCTGTCGTACAGCGTGCCACCCGATCTGGTGGGGGGGATCTTCGGCCGGGCGCCGGGGAGCGTGCGGGTCTTCGGGTCCGTGAACAACGTGTACATATGGACGGACTACTGGGGCTGGAACCCGGAAGCGAGCGTCCAGTCGACCGGGCTGACCCCGGGGCAGGACTACGGGGCGTACCCGCTCATGCGGGCGTTCCAGTTCGGCGCCGAGATCGGATTCTAGGGGGGATGAAAATGAAGCTGACAACGAAAGCCATATTGATCCTGCCGGCGGTCTTCCTCCTCTCGTCCTGCAGCGAGGACTTCACGCTGCTGAGCCCGATTTCCGAGCGGAACGTGGAGGACTTCTACCAGACTCCCGTCGACTTCGACGTGGCCATCAACGGCGCCTACGCCACCCTTGCGAGCAACGGCGCCTACAACCGCTCCTACGTCCTCCTGCACGAGATGCGCTCGGACAACACCATGAACGGGGGCGGCGCGACCGGTCTCGCGGAGGTGTACCATCGCATCGCCCACTTCTCGGAGCTGTCGACCCAGGAGGAACTGTCGATTCCCTGGACGACGGCGTATCAGGGCATCGCGCGCACAAACCTCATCCTCGATCGGCTGGACAACCTGGAGGACCAGCAGGTGGCCAGCCGCATCCAGGGTGAAGCGCTCTTCATCCGTTCGCTCTTCTACTATCACCTCGCCGTGCTGTGGGGGAACGTGCCGCTGCAGGTCGAGGCGGTGACTTCGCCCAACGTCGAGGTGAACCAGGTGAGCGCGGATGTGGTCTACGGCCAGATCGCGGGAGATCTGGAGACCGCCCAGGGGCTGCTGCCCGCGTCCTACAGCGGGGCCGATGTCGGGCGCGCCACCAGCGGCGCCGCCAACACCCTGCTCGGCCTGGTCTACCTGACCAACGGCCAGTCGGGCCCGGCGGCGGAGGCGCTCAGGCGGGTGGTGAGCTCCGGGCAGTACTCGCTGGTGCCGAACTACGCCGACCTCTGGGGCGTGGCCAACGAGAACAACGCCGAGTCGGTCTTCGAACTCCAGTACAAGGCCGGCGGCACCGGGACCGGAAGCCAGTTCACCGACTACTACACGCCGTTCGGCGGATCCGGTGGAGTCGGCGCCGGCAATGCGCCCCAGGTCCTCTCGCCGGGCATCGACGAGATTCACTCGATGCAGTACATGATGGCGGAGGAGGACGCGCGCGGCATGGGCGGCACCTTCGCCGTCTCGGACGAAGGCAACGTCTACGTCAAGAAGTGGGAGAGCATCCCCTTCGCGCAGGCCGACGCGGACAACAACTTCCCCGTGTTCCGCTATGCGGACGTCCTGCTGATGCTGGCCGAAGCGCTCGGCGAGGGTGGCGAGGCCTACGGGCTGATCAACCAGGTGCGCGCGCGGGCCGGAGTGTCGCCCATCGACGCAGGCACCCCGGGGACGTTCCAGGAGAAGCTCCTGTTCGAGCGGCAGCTCGAGTTCATCACCGAGGGCAAGCGCTGGGCCGACCTCCTCCGCTTCGGGGTCGCGCCGCAGGTGATGTCGAGCTTCGCGCCCCTGATGGCGGCCGGCCTCTCGGCTGGGGACATCCGGCTGGTCTATCCGATTCCGCAGCGGGAGATCGACGTATCGCCGGGAGAGATGGTGCAGAATCCGGGCTGAGGCCTGAGGCCCGGACCGGCCCGCGTGTCTTCCCGCGAGTCGGTCCGGGCACCTGACAGAGGCTGGCGCAAATGACCTCTCGTACGGTCGCGCTCATCCTGGCGGGCCTCGCCGCCGGATCGGGGAGCGTCCTGGCGGCGTGCCGGGGCGAGGTCGCCGCCTGCGGTCGCGAAGAAGGGTCCGTTTCTCTGCCCGCCGGGACGGTCGTGATCGATACTCCGCTGCCGGCGCCCGCGTGGGCGCTCGCCCAGCGCGTCCTGCTCGAGATCAACGGGGAGGGCGTCGGCCTCTACGCGGACGCGTTCCTGGACGAGCGCGGTTTTCTGCCCGTGACTCCGCGGTGGGGGGTCGGCGACGGTCCCGACGACCTCATGGAGAACATCCGCAACTGGCCTCTGGCGCACGCCCTGGGCGGTCCCGAGTCCATCATCGAGACCTGGGAAGAGGCGTGGGAAGGGCATCTGCGGCAGGTCGGGCAGGCGCGCGTCCCCGAACTCCCGATGGCCAGGGACGGCATCTACCAGCGGGAGTTCATGACGTCGTATGACTGGGAGCACATCAGCGAGGGGTTGGGTCCGTTCTACTTCCACGGCCTGAGCCGGGCGAACGCCCCCTCTTACGAGGAGCGTCTCAGGCGCTTTGCCGGCTTTTACATCAACGAGGGTCCCGAGGCCCCCAACTACGATCCCGACCTCAGGATCATCCGCAGCCTGTTCAACGGGAGCCTGGGCCCGAAGATGACGCAGGCCACGGTGGACGACTGGGACGGTCCGGTGGGTCCCGATGTGGATCCCGCCTCGCCGCGCCGGATTCGGTTCATCGAGTCCGGCAACATCGTCGGAGACCATCCCCTCAACCTCAACGCGACGATGCTCGCCCTGCACGCCTACATGGTGACCGGGGAGGCGAAGTACCGGGCCTGGGTGCTCGAGTACGTGGACGCGTGGCGGGAGCGGATCGACGCGGCCGGCGGCAACATTCCTTCGAACATCGGTCTTGACGGCAGGATCGGCGGCGCGTGGGACGGGATGTGGTACAGTGGCGTCTTCGGATGGAACTCCCCGGACGGGGGCGAGCGCAACTACACGCTCCGGGGGCCTCCCGAGGCCTTCGGGGCGGCTCTGCTGCTGACGGGCGACCAGAGCTACACGGGTGTGCTGCGGCGCCAGTTCGACAAACTGTTCGCCGCGAGCCGCGTCGACGACGACGGGCGCGTGCTCCTGCCGCGCCACCACGGCGAGGGTGGATGGTACGGGTACGCGCCGGTGGGGGATCCGCCGTCCGGCGCCCTCGGCAACCACGTGAACGTGCTGCTCGACATCTACATGTGGTCGCAGAGGCCGGAGGACCGAGCGCGTCTCCCGGCGGCGGAAGCGGCGCGCATGCGTCATCACCCCGACCTCCGGTGGATCGACTTCCTGGAGGGGAACGACCCGGACTATCCGGTGAGCGCCCTGCGGGACGCCATCGACGACGTTCGGCAGGCGGCCCGCCGGCTGCGCGCGAGCGGCAACCTGGCAGCCAATCCGGTGTCGACCACCGCCCTGATCAATCTGACCCTGGGGGCGAACGACCCGGGGGGATCCACGCACGGGCCCCTCCCGCTCCACGCGCAGGTCCGTCATTTCGACCCCGAGCGGAAGCGGGCCGGGCTCCCGGAAGACGTGGCCGCGCTGGTGGAACGCATCGCGCCCGACGGCATCACCCTCACGCTCGTCAACGTCGGGCCTGTAGAGGCGCGCACGGTGACGGTGCAGGCGGGGGCCTACGGCGAGCACCATGCGACCGGCGTGACCCTGGGGGACCGGGTGATCCCCATCGACGCCCCCCACTTCGACGTGCGCCTGGAGCCGGGCGCCGGGGCCACGCTGACGGTCGGGCTGCGTCGCTACGAGCACCAGCCGACGCTGAGATTCCCCTGGGACCGCCCAACGGCGCGCAGGCCATGAATCGGCTCTCCCGGAAGGCCCTGGTCGCACTGAGTGCAGTGGGGCCGGGGCTTTTCCTGATCGGGTACAACATCGGCACGGGCAGCATCACAACCATGGGCATGGCGGGCGCCCGGTACGGCATGAACCTGCTCTGGGCGCTCGTGCTGTCGGGGATCTTCACATACGTCCTCATGGTGGGATTCGGGCGCCTGACGCTGGTGACCGGCCGGACCGCGCTCCAGAGCTTCAAGACGGGCATCCCCAAGGTTGGCAGGCTTCTCGCCCTGTACGTGCTGATCGCGCTGGTCCTGGGCGAGCTGGTGGCGCTCACCGGTGTCATGGGGATCGTGGCGGAGCTTGTCCAGGAAGGGATCCGGCTCGCCTCGCCGGGGGAGAGTGTCGTGATCCCGACCTTCTGGATCGTCCTGACGGTCGCAAGCGGAATCTTCCTGCTGCTCTGGTTCGGCCACTACCGGCTCTTCGAGAAGGTGCTCACTACCTTCGTCATCCTGATGGTCTTCTGCTTCGTCGCGGTCTTCTTCATGGTGTCGCCGAGCTACTCGGCGGTGGTGGCCGGAATGGTGCCGTCCATCCCCGATACGCCGGACGCCAGCCGCCTGGTGGCCGCCATGGCCGGCACGACCTGTTCGGCCGCGGTCTTCATCGTGCGGAGCACGGTGGTGGCCGAGAAGGGGTGGACCGCAGACGACCTCGGGCGCGAGAAGCGGGATGCGTTCGTATCGGCGACGGTGATGGTCTTCCTGAGCGCGGTGGTCATGGCCGTGGCGGCGGGGACCCTGTTCGTTCGGGGCATGACCATGGAGTCGACGCTGGAGATGATCGGGCTGCTCGAACCGATCGGGGGCGGTCTCGCGGCCTTCCTGCTCATCGTGGGGATCTCCGGGGCGGGTTTGTCCACGGTCTTTCCCCTGGTGCTGATCGCGCCCTGGCTGATCGCCGACTACGCGGGCTGGAAGCGGGATCTGCGCTCGCGTTCGTCCCGGCTCCTGATCGGGTTGGGCCTCCTCTTCTCCTTCGGTTCGGTGTTCCTGAACCAGACGCCGCCCGTGCTCATGGTGATCGCCATGGCGCTGCAGGCGGCCATCCTTCCCGCGGTGGCGATCCCGGCGTTCTACCTCCTCAACCGGAGGCAGGTGATGGGCGAGGAGCACCGGGCCACGCCGCGATGGAACGCGGGGCTGATCGCCGTGATCCTGTTCTCGCTGGTCACGACCTGGTTCGCCGTCACGGGACTCATGGGATGACGGCGCATGACCCTCCGGCGCGCGCGACGGCGCGGCGGCCCCTGCGGTCGTTCCGCAGGGACGAACTGCGGGTCGAGGTGTACGGCACGCCCGAAGGCATGGGGGAGGCTGCCGCCGCGCGGGTCGAGAGGCACCTGGCATCCGCGATCGCGAGCAGGGGAGATGCCGGCGTCGTCCTGGCTTCGGCGGTGTCGCAGCTGTCGTTCCTCAAGGCCCTGCGGAGCAAGCCGATCGACTGGACCAGGGTCACCGTCTTCCACCTGGACGAGTACACGGAGCTCGCGGAAGATCATCCGGCGAGCTTCCGCGGGTTCCTGAGGGAGCACATCCTGGACGCTGTCCGGCCGAGCCGCGTCCATCTTCTTCGCGGCGATGCGGAAGACCTGGACGGGGAGATCGAGCGCTACGAGTCGCTCCTCCGGAGTCATCCGCTGGACGTGGCCTGCATCGGCATCGGCGAGAACGGGCACATCGCCTTCAACGACCCGCCCGTGGCGGATTTCGACGACCCGGCCCTGGTAAAGGAGGTCGAGCTCGACGACGCCTGCCGCCTGCAGCAGGTCCACGACGGCTGGTTCTCCGCGTTCGAGCAGACGCCGCGACGCGCGCTCACCCTCACGGTGCCTGCCATCATGAACTGCCGGGTCATCAGCTGCGTCGTGCCGGGGGCGCGCAAGGCGGACGCCGTGCACGACGCTCTGAACGGTCCCATCGTGACCGCGTGTCCCGCGTCGATTCTGCGCCGACACCAGGACGCAACACTTCTCCT
>JAJDVR010000194.1 GCA_022826025.1 Gemmatimonadota bacterium
GTTCGTCTCGGCGCCGGCTCAACGCTTGGTGCTCATCCGGGGTGGGCATGACGTTCTCTCCTGCCTGCCTGTATTTTATGCAGACAGAATCCTGCCATATCCCAACCCATTTTCAAAATCCCACAAATGGGACGTACACCCTTCCACCCCCCTCTCGTTGAACGACCCGTATGGCGGGAGTAGACTGCCGATCATGGGCAACCGCCAATTTCGGCAGCGAGCACAGGACAGCGCCATGCGTGGTGATCAGGCCATCTCCATCGAAGTCTTCCAGGATCTGACCCTGATATCCCGCGATGGTCAGCGCTCGGCACTCCGCAATGCGCTGCGCAGAAGCGCCACGGCCCCTTGGCACCATGCCGAGGAAAGGGAACGGGAGTTCCCGAGCACGTCGTCCGAATTCCTGGCTTTCCAACGCGCGCCCGGAGACGATCTTGCCACATCCGGCCTGACGCTCTGCGGGCGGGAGGACGGGTATGAGGTTGTCAACATCGTTCCCCTCGAGGCCGGCGAGCTTGGCATATCCGGGTACAATGACGTCCTCAACGACTTCATCGATCGGGTTGTCGGTCCTGCTTCTCGGGAGCTCGAATTCGATGTAAGTGTCACGCCACGCAAGCAATCGATTACCGACTGGACCTCCGACGAAGTCGCCTCCGCGCTTCACACATTTTCGGTATGCGCCAACAAGTCGACCGGGACGGGGCACCCCAAGGACAGGATGCGATGGTTCGAATTTCTGTTTGCGGCTCACGCCGCGAACACCCGGCTCGATACCGAGCTTCTGGGCAGGTGGTTGGTCGAAGCGGAGGAATGGCCCCCCGAGATGGCACACGATCTTGTCGATCGATATCAATATTCGATGGATTTGCTGAAATCCCGCGCGGTCGCTCCGTAATAGCTCCGCTGCCAACCCTGACACATCGGGATTTCGGGTCCTGTGGATATTCCTGTCCTGTGTCTGGATACCTGCATCGTTCTGGACATTCTTCGCGATCCGACCCGAAAGGACGTGCGTGTTCACGAGCATGAGGCATCCTTGGCGCTTCTTTCGGCCGCGCGATCCGGAACAGCCTTGGAAATTCTGGTCGCCGAACAGGTGAGCCGCGAATTTCTGGATAACGTGGAACAGGTTCAACAGGACGCGAGACAAAGCATCGGGGCGCTATCTCGATCCGCGGCGAAGGGGAGGGGGCGGGTGGAGCCGCCTTTTCCGTTTTCCGGTCGGCCCGGGCGGGGCTTCCGCAAGGCCCCGTTTCCGGAAGCATGCCGCAAGCGCTGCCGTCTCCGCTTCCGGGTCCGATTCGAAGGTCGCCCTGCCTCCCGGAGGGGCGAGCCTCGGCGCTCAGGCCCTCCCGCCGGATACCCGAAGACCGGGAAAGCCTAAGGCCTCGGCCACTGTACCTCGGCGGGCGTCGAGGGTGGCGAAGGACAGGTTCTCCGGGCGCGGAGTGCCGTGGAGGGCGTTCGCGACTCGACACCATGACCGTGATGGCGGAGAGTTGGAGCCGCGCACCGGCCGGATGACCTCGGAATCCGGGTGTGGGATCACTACATCCCCCAAACCGTGACCGAGGTGCCGCCCTCGGTCTCGTCGCGGCGAAAGATCTTCTCCTTCCACGGTTTTCCCTCGGTCCGGTCGAAGACCACCAGGTGCCCCTCCGACGCTCCGCTGCGGTCCATGTAGGCCCGGGTCTGATCGAGACCATCGCGCAAGGTGCGCTGGAGCCCCCGGTGAAGCACCTTGCACTCGATGACCACCCGTTGCGTCTCCCGGCTCTCCCCGGCCAGCGCCTGCCCGCGGACCCCGCCCACCGGCCACACGAGCAGAAGGTCCGTTCGCATCCGGCCGAGGCCATACTCGCGTTCGAGCCGCCCCCCGCCGTTGACGATGCGCTGGAGGAACGCCTGCAGCAGCAATTGCGGCCCGGCCTCCCGGTACTGGAAACGCTCCACCCAGTGCTCCGAATGCTCGCGGAAGAACGTCTGGAACGCGGCCAGCAGCTCGCCGGTCCGCAACGTGCCTTCGCCGCTCACATACCAGGCCGGGTCGTGGTGGATCGACATCGCCTGGGTCGTGTACGTGAGGTCGCGAGGGATGACCTCGCGATAGATGGCATTGGCGATGGCGACCGATCCGCTTCGGGTGACGAGGCCGAGGTCGCGAACGTACTCGAGATCGTCGAGGGCGATTGACGTGGCGGCTTCGGCGCCGCTGAGCAGCGGTTCGATCACCCGGCGCACCCGCTCCTCCTGAAGCTTGTCGGTGAGCTGATCCAGGTGTGTCTCCCGGCGGAGGATGAGCTGCTCGCGAGCGTCCTGGACCGCGTCGCCGGTAATCGCCCGGCTGCGGTCGCGTCCCGCGCGATTCCTGAAACACGCTTCGTAGGCGAGGGCGTTGACGAGCCACGGCTGGCCCTGGGTCAGCTCCCGGACGGCCGAGCGGGCCTTCCTCGTGAACGTCTGGCCGGTCTCCCGGGTGTGCTGGGCAAGCAGGGATTCAATCTCTTGCGGCGAGAAGTCACCGAGCCGCAGGGACTCGGCGCGGACATTGAAGGCGCTCCCGCCGGTGACGATCGCGTTCTCCCTGGAAGACCGGATGCGGTAGTCGCGCACGTCGCGCACCCCGCACAGGATCACGCTCTGCGGGAATCGTCCCGGGCGCTCGGGGTAGCCGGCCCGAAGCTGGCGCAGCACCGCGAGCAGAGTGTCGCCAATGAGTGCGTCGATCTCGTCGAGCATGAGCACGAGCGGCGTCGCATCCGATTCGGCCCAACCTGCAAGCGCCTCGCGCAGCGCATCGTGGGGGCCGGCCGCATCGAGGATGCCGAGCCAGACCTCGCCGAGGAACGAATCGTCGAGCGTCTCGCGCCCGGCGCGCGAGAGCGCGCTCAGGATCGCGCGCATCGCCGCTCCCACGTCCTCGCGGGCGGACTGCCCCCCCTCGACGTTGACGTAAACGCATCGGAACTCGCCGCCGGCGTTCAGCTCGTCACGGAGCGCGAGTAGCGCGGACGTCTTCCCCGTCTGGCGCGGCGCGTGCAGGACGAAGTACTTCCGTTGCCGGATAAGCAGCAGGAGCTCGTCGACCTCGAGGCGCTCCAGGGGCGGCACACAGTAGTGGATGTCCGGAACGACGGGGCCAGCGGTGTTGAAGAAGCGCATGGTCCGAGTATCGCACGCTGCCGCGGCAGCGACGCCCGGGGTCAACCCGCCCATGCAAGGCTCCGCATGGCCGGGACAACTCCCATCCCCTGCAAGGACACGCTGCGCAGGTACGGCAGGGATCGCTGCAGACCAGTTCCGAGCAGGCGGAGGAGGGCTTGGCGGTGAACGAAAAAAAGGCCCTCCCCCGGGGAGGGGGAGGGCCTGGAACGGTAGATGTCGTGCAGGACTAGAACGTGACGAGGGTTCCGATCTGGATCACCGTCTCGTCCATGTCCGGCATCCCCGGCCGTTCCACCTCGTAGTTCTGCACGGACGCGTGGAACGTGGCTCCCGCCTTGGCGAGCGTGTGGCTCGCCCCGATACCGTACGCGGTACCCTCCGAGCCGGTCATCACGAAGTCCTCGGAGTTGTACCAGCTCGCGGCCACCGTGGTGTCGCCGAAGGTGTAGCCGATGCCCATCCGGAAGTAGCTCGGATCGACCGACGTCTCGGCAGTCGCCCCCGAGGTGAGTACCGAGGTGCAGCCGGCCGAAACGGCTTCGTCAATGGTTGTCGCGTCCGTCACCGCCATCTCGC
>JAJDVR010000017.1:0-5000 GCA_022826025.1 Gemmatimonadota bacterium
GTGGCGCAGCCCGGTAGCGCGCCTGCTTTGGGAGCAGGAGGTCGCCGGTTCGAATCCGGCCGCCCCGATTGAACGTGCCCCGCGACCGCTGGCGGCGGACAGGCGGCTATGCGGATCCGGACGTATTGATCTCGAACCGCGCGTCCGACGGCGAGAACCGGATCGCGTCGGTGTCGAAAGCGCGGCCGAGCCCGCCGCTCCGGCTCAGCGCGTCCGGCGTGCCGACCGAAAACCCACCCGCGTCATCGAGCAGCCAGACGCTGTCGGAAAGCTGAAGCGACAGGTCGAGGTCGTGGCTCGACAGCAGAACGATCTGCCTCTTCTGCCTGGCCTGGGAACGCAGGAGGGCCATGATCTCGACGCGGCTCGGAAGATCGAGAAAGGCCGTGATCTCGTCGAGGATCATGAGGTGCGGGGTTTGTGCGAGCGCACGTGCGATCATCACGCGCTGTCGCTCCCCGTCGCTGAGACCGCTGAAGTAGCGGCGCAGGAACGGCTCGACGCCGGTAGCCGCCACCGCGTCGGCGATCGCGGCCCTGTCATTGTCCGCCAGTCCACCCTGCCAGCCCGTGAAGGGCTGCCGGGCGAGCGCAATGACGTCCTCGACGCGGAGGCCCGGATTGAACTGCCGCTCCGTCAGCACCACGGAGATCCGGCGTGCGCGGGTCGCCGGGCGCATGGACGCAATGTCCTCGCCGTCGAGCGATACAAGTCCGCCGAGCGACGCTTGCAGCCCCGCGATCGTGCGCATAAGGGTCGATTTCCCGGTCCCGTTGCGGCCGAGGATGCAGATGAAGTCGCCGGGAGCGGCCGACAGGTCGATGCCGGACAGGACTGTTCCCCGCGTGTTGCGATAACCCACGGCGAGCGATTGCAGATCCAGCATCAGCGCCACTGCCTCACGGCCGGTGAGAAGATCAGGATGAGAATCACGACCGGGGCACCGACGATGGCGAGGATCGCGTTCAGGTGCAGGAAGTGCTGCTCCCACGGCGCATGGATGACGGCATCTCCGGCGAGGGCGAGCAGTGCGCCGCCGAGCGCGGCGAGCGGAAGGAGCGGGAGGATTCGCGCCGTTCCGGCCAGGGCCCGCGCGAAGTGCGGCGCGATGAGGCCTACAAAGCTCACCGGGCCACAGAAGGCCACGACGGGCGCCACCAGAAGAACGGTTGCCGCAAGAACGGCATGTCTCAACGACGTCACCCTGACGCCGAGGCTGCGGGCGTAGGCCTCGCCGAGAAGCAGCGAACTGAGCGGCTTGGCCGTAGCGACGGCGGCGCAGATACCGATGAGGATCGGGAGCGCGAGCCACGGCAGGGTCTCGGGCGCGACGCCGGCAAAGCTCGCGTCCTGCCATCCGCCATAGACCCGGCCACCGGCGCGGGCGGCGAAGTGAAGGAGGACGCTCGTGAGGCCCTGCGAGGTGAAGCCGAGCATGAGGCCGATGACGAGCAGCGTGATGGCTCCGACGCGGCGGCCCAACGCAAGCATGACGAACGCCGCGATTGCGACACCCGCGGCGGCCGCGAGCGTGATGCTGGGGCCTTCGAAGACGGTCAGAAACAACACGGCCGCGGGACCTGCGAAGGCGGCTCCCGTTACGGTGAGCGCGACCCCAAGCTGGCCTCCCGCGAGCAGGCCGAGAGACCAGGCGTCGGCCACCGGGTTCCGGAAGAGGGCCTGCATCAGCACCCCTGCCATGCCGAGCGCGCCGCCGGCGATGACCGCGGCGGCAGCCCGCGGAAGGCGAATCTCGAGGACGATCTGCCGGGCGAGATCGGTCGACTGCGTTCCCGTCAACGCGCCGACCGTGTCGGCCAGCGGCAGCGCGATCTGTCCAAAGGTCAGCGTCAGGAGGGAGAGCGCGGCGAGCGCGGCGAGGAGGACGGCGACGCTAGTGCCTACCCGCGCCGACATGGCCCTCCTCCCAGGTTTCCGGTGCGAGGTAGCGCCACTCGCCGTCGCGCAGCTCCGGATGCAGCATCTTCACGATGTCGGCCAGCCGCCAGTCCGGCCGGATGGTTCCCATCTCCCACACCTCCCACGAATCGGCGGCGGGATGGGGCTTGCCCGGCTCCCAGAACAAGCAGCCTTCACGATACGCCTTGAAGCGCGAAAGCACGTTCCGATCGTCGAACCGTGTGGAAATCGGGTCGCGGAACACCCAGCAGTCGGCGCCCGTTGCGTCCCTGAGGAGCCGTTCCGTCGAGAGGTCGGAAAAGGTGTCGAGCTCGGGGTCGTCGTCGGCGCCCAGCACGAGTTCCGCATTGGCGTCGCGAAAGAGCGCCGCATCGGCGTTGCGCTGCGTGACGGCCCAGCGATTGCCCGCGCTCCGGTACCAGGCCCAGAGAATCGACCGACGCGGCTGCGTCCGGGCGAGCGACTTCAAGCGGTCGACCTCCTGCGCGACCATCTCAACGAATGCACCGGCCTCCGCCTCTCGCCCGGTCAGCAAGCCCATCAGAAGGACCCATGCCACACGGCCCATGTAGTGCGGCTCCGCATTGATGAAGGTCGGCACGACCGGAATGCCGAGCGACTCGACGCGCTCCATATGCCGGGTGTGCGTGAGGTCGGCCATGCGCGCGATCAGCACGTCCGGCCGCGCAGCCACCAGCGCGTCGAGCGTCGGCGGCATGTGCCAGCCATAGCCGATCTGCTGGATCTCACCCGACCGGGCCATGCGGCGCAGGCCATCGTCGTAGCTGGTGTGCCCGCCAACCGCGACGATCCGGTTCTCGACCCCGAGTGCACGGAGCATTGCCTCATGGGGTTGCTCGTTGACGGCGATCCGCTGAACGGGCGTTCGGATCAGCGACGCACCCGCCAGATCTCCCGTCAGCGCTGGCAGCTCCAGGTCTTTCGGGACCAGCACCAGGCGGGCACGCTGCGGCGGTCCGCCCGCCGCTCCGCCCCAGGTGACGACGGACGCCTCGATGTCGACAATGCGATAGCCGTCCCGCTCGACGACGCTGAAGACCTCGGCATAGGGCGTTTCAAGCACCTCGCCTGCGACGGTCCCCGGATCGTCGGACACGCCGGACCCGCACGCGGCCAGGACGACAGGCAAGACGAAGACCGTCAGACGGCATAGCACCCGGAAGGAGCGCGCCTTCGAGCCGCCGAGTTCCAGGAGCACCCTGAGCGGTGGGTTCAAGGACTCGTCACCGGCACGTCACACAGCGACCAAAGAGAGTCAACTCGTGGCCGTCGACCTCGAAGCCCTCGGGCGCCAGGTGCTCGATTTGATCGGGACACCGATGGACATCGAACGCCTGGTCGCAGGAGCGGCACAGGAAGTGGTGATGGTGCGGTCGGTCGGCCAATTCGTACCGAAGCCCGCCGCCCGGAAGCTCCACTTCCGACAACCACCTCTCGGCGACGAAGATCTTCACGGTCCGGTAGACGGTTGCCAGCCCCAGTGAAGGCACGATCTGTTGGCCGTACTCGAGGATCTCGTCCGGCGTGAGAGGACGGTCGACGTTCATGAACACCCGGCGGATCGCCCGACGCTGACGGGTGTCTCGTTGCATCGAAGTCGGTGTGCAGAATGGAAACGTGCGGTGACGAGGCGATGGCCGCGTGCCAGCGACCGACCGCGGACGGCCGGCGGTTGTCGTCAGCCTCCTCGATCCGCGGGTCCCTCGTCGGCGCATATGTCGCAAGCGTCCTCCCGACAGATACGCGCACCGTGCAGGAGGGCGCCCGCGAGCGTGAGGCTGCCGGCAGCCGACGTCATGGTCTCGGGCACCGGTTCGAGCCAACCCGCGAGGGACGCCGCCCAGAGCAAGGCTCCCCCGACAAAGGTGAGCACCACAGGCGCATTCGTGCGGGCCGGGCCCATGACGAGCATCGCCGCGCCGACAAGGACCGTCCCGGCCCACACCGCGCGTTCGACGCCTTCGGAGAGCGCAAGCGCCGGTGCCGCCGCGACCAGGAACGGCGTCAGCGCGCAGTGCACGCCACACCAGGCTGCAGCGCACGCCGCGAGTCGCGACCCGGAGGCCAGGTGCGCGTTCGACGGGACGGTTGCGAGGTAGTGCTTCATGGTGTCACGTCGGCGACGGGGACGCGAAAGTGAGGATTGTGAGTAGCTGAACTAAAATGATAACGTGTTCTCATATCCATGTCACGAGGCCCGCCGCCATGTCACGAGGCCCGCCGCCCACCGCTGGTGGGTGTCGCGAAACCGATCCCCCAACCGTCCCGTAGCTGACGCACGAGCCACTGCCGGCACCCGTCATCTCTCCCCCAACCAACTCCAGCACGTCGTAGCGTGCATGGTCGAATCAGGCCCGAGTTCCCGAAAGGCCGCACGGTGCAGCGGCTCCGCCCGCCATGGACCGGCGCCGGGCCGGTCGCGGGTACTCGCCCTGCCTGTGCGGCCGGGCGCGAGGGGACGTTGACATCGGGCGGCAGGGGCCCGTAACATTGGGGCGATTTTGAGCAGTTGGACGTCGCGGGGCCGGATGTTCCGGGTCTCGGCGGCCACCAAACAGGCCGCGGGTGAGCGCGGGCAAGGAGCGCGGGATGCGTACCACCGGTACGGTGAAGTGGTTCAATGATGCGAAGGGCTTCGGGTTCATTACGCCCGAGGGCAGTGATCGGGACTGCTTCGTACACCACTCGGCCATCCAGGTCGACGGGTATCGTTCGTTGACCGAAGGGGAGCGGGTCGAATTCGACATCGTCCAGGGGCAGAAGGGCCCCGCGGCGGAGAACGTCGTCAAGATCTAGGGGTCCGGCCCCTTTCCCCCAAAAAGAGGCGCCCGTAGCTCAGCTGGATAGAGCAACGGACTTCTAATCCGTAGGTCCCAGGTTCGAGTCCTGGCGGGCGCGCCTCGTCTTGTCTTCCGTCGGCCGAGAGGCGGCCGGAGACCGTCCAGCTTCCGGGTTCTCGTCCGCCTCGCGCGAGGCGGGCGAGGGTCCGGTCGCTTGTACGCGCCGTGGTTTACGCGCATCGAGCCCCGGATTACCTTTCTTCGCTCGTTTGGAAGGCA
>JAJDVR010000046.1 GCA_022826025.1 Gemmatimonadota bacterium
TGGACTTCGGGATGGATGTCGTCGAAGCCGTTCAGGCGCCGCGGGTCCACCACCAGCATCTGCCGGACCGGATCTTCTACGAGGCGGGCGCGCTCCCGCAGGAAACCGTCTCGCGGCTGGAGGCGCTCGGTCACGTCGTAGTCGAACGAGGAGGGCTCTCCGGCGATGTCCAGATGATCGTCGTCGTGGACGACCTGCTCACCGCGTGGTCCGATCCCCGGCGCGGGGGAAGGGCATTAGGTTACTGAACCAGACGGAACAAGCCTTGTTCACCAACCTCACGGGACACAAACACAGATGATTGGAGATAGAGTCGAGGCGGCGCTCAACGAGCAGATCGTGCAGGAGTTCTACGCGAGCCACTACTACCTTTCCATGAGCGCGTACTTCGAGCGCACCGGATACCCGGGCTTCGCGCACTGGATGCGCATGCAGGCGGACGAGGAGCGGGAGCACGCGCTGCGCATCTTCGACTTCGTGAACGACCGTGACGGTCGGGTCGCGCTCGGGCGAATCGACGCCCCGCCCTCGGAGTTCGGGTCGCCGCTGGAGGTGTTTCAGGCCGCGCTCGCCCACGAGCGCAAGGTGACCGCGCTCATCGGCGAACTCTACCGCCTCGCCGTGGAGGAGGCCGACTACCCCACCCAGGTGATGCTGCAGTGGTTCGTCAACGAACAGGTTCAGGAGGAGAAGGTGGCCTCCGACATCGCCGACCGGCTGCACCTGGCCGGCGAGGACAAGTCGGCGCTCCTGCTACTCGAGACGGAACTCGGACAGCGGCAGGGCGAGGACGGGGGCTGATCAGCTTCCGCTCTGCGCGTCCTCTGCCGTGACGGCGCTCTTCATCTGGAACGCCTCGCTCTCCACCACGCCCACGATGAAGGCCGACATGCGGTTGCCCTCGGCCGCCGCCTTGCGCGCGATCTCACGGATCTCGGGCTGGTCGTAGTACTCCATCCGGCGACCCAGCGCGTACGCCATCAGGTTCGCGGTGAAGTGGCGGATCAGCGGCTCGGGCCGCTCCAGCAGCACCGCGCGCAGCTCCTGCGGGGTGGTCACGTCGCTTCCGTCGTAGAAGGTCCCGCGCGTGTCGAGCGGGATGCCGTGCTCGCGGATGCGCCACTTGCCGGTCACGTCGAAGTTGTCGAGCGCCAGCCCGATCGGGTCCATGAACTGATGGCAGGCGTTGCACACCGGGCTTGCCCGGTGCCTCTCCATGCGCTCGCGGGTCGTCAGGATGGTGGTCCCCTCCACAGCCTCGGTCTCCTCCAGGTCGGGGACGCCCGGCGGAGGGGGTGGCGGCGGGGTGCCCAGAACCACCTCCATCACCCACTTGCCGCGCAGAACCGGGGAGGTGCGGTTGGCCACCGACGTGAGCGTCAGGACGCTGCCGTGACCGAAGATGCCGGCGCGCCGGTCGTCCGGGTACTCGACCCGCTGGAATTCCTCGCCCACCACGCCGGGAATGCCGTAGTGCTTCGCCAGCCGCTCATTCACGAAGGTGTAGTCGGCCGTGTAGAGCTCCAGGAAACTGCGGTCCTCGCGCACCAGGTTCATGAAGAGGAGCTCCGTCTCCCTCGTCATGGCGTCGGCCAGCTGCTGGTGGTAGTCGGGGAACATCAGGCGGTCCGGATGCACCAGATCCAGGTCCTGGAGGCGCAGCCACTGGTTGGCGAAGCGGGTGCCGAGGGCGTCGGAACGCGGGTCGGCGATCATGCGCTCGACCTGCTCCCGAAGGTTGCCCGAGAGACGGCCGCGCTCGGCCAGCGACACCAGTTCCTCGTCGGGAGGCGTGCCCCAGAGGAAGTAGGAGAGCCGGCTGGCCAGGGCCAACTCGCTGATGCGGTAGCTTCCGTCGCGCTCGCTGCCGGCGACCGGCTCGAAGCGGAAGACGAAGTCCGGGCTCGCCAGAATCGCCTGCAGCGCGAGGCGCACCCCGGTTTCGAAGCCGCCCGCCTCCTCGCCCTGGCGGTAGAACTCCATGAGTTCCGCGGCATCGAGTTCCGTGAGCGAGCGCCGGAAGGCGCGGGCCCCGAGCCGGGTCACGATGTCGCGCGCGCAGGCCTCCGCTTCTTCGGGAGCGGTGGGCCGGCAGGTGAAGATGCGGCGCCGAACCGGGTTCTCGGAAACGCCGGTCACCTGGAACGGACCCGCGATGGTCAGGTCCTTGATGTGCGGGAGGGCGGTGATGCCGTACCCGTCAGCGCCGATGCGGCGATCGGCCAGCGACCAGTCGTGGCGTGACATGAGGTCGGGCACCGGCCCCTCGAACTGCTTGAGGAAGACGGCCGAGACCTGGTGCGGCCCGGCGGTGACGAAGAAGGACTGGCTCTCCTGGTTCGCTCCGTTGGGGTCGGCCACGTGCATGAACTGGTCGACGTTGAGCAGCGCGACGCGCTCCCCGTCGATGGCGATCTCGATCTGTTCGCCCTGCGTGACGTTGCCGAAGAACTCCCCCGTGGTGGTGTGGTCGAAGGCCATCTTGACGCGATACTCGCCGTCGGCGGGGAAGTTGTGCAGGGCGGAGATGCCGCCGCGGGTGCCGAAAGGCGCCCCGTCGATGCGCTCCCACTGGGAGAAGTAACCGGACTTGGAGTACGTGGTCTCGCTCGGGAGCACTTCCAGGTTGCCGACCGCAAGCCGGCTGACCTCGGCGGCCGCGTTCAGATAGGCGTCCATGAGCGTGGGGGAGAGCAGCTGGACGTCGGCGATGTTGTCGAAGTTTGCGCTCTTGGTGTCGAGAGGCAGGTAGAGGCCGGCGTCGATCCTGAGCCCGAGCAGGTCCTCAACGGAGGCCTCGTACTCGGCGCGGTTGAGGCGCTGGAAGGTGCGGGTACCGGGGTTGGGGTTGCGCGCTGCCGCTTCGTCCAGGGTCGACTCGAGCGTCTCCACCAGGGCCAGCAGCGAGTCGCCGGAGGGCCGCGGAAAGCCCGGGGGCGGCATCATGCCGGCGCGCAGCTTCATGATCATGCGCTCGGCGACCTGGGCATTGTCGGTCGCGTTTTCGACCTCGAAGCCCTGCAGCGTGGTGTTGCCGGTCAGGAGAACGTCATTGTGACAAACGACGCAGTACGTCTGCACGATGTTGGTGAGGCTCTCCGGAGCGGGATGCGGCGCGGGCGCGGGGTTCGCCGAGAACGCGAGCGAGATGTCGCTCGCCGGGTTCACGCCCCGGGCTCCCCGATCGAAGCCGGAGATGCCGGGCTCCATGCCCGCCACGGCCACGCCGAGAGCAATCAGCCCGGCGACAAATATCCTCATCGTGCCTCCCGTCGATGGAAACCGCATCGAGTCATGCGCGGCGCCGGCGCGTAATCGGACGCACCGACACAAGCTTCAATAGCGGGGGAAGAGGGGGCCTTGTCAAGCGTGATTCCGGTTGCGCCCGGGTCGCGCGAAGCGGCACTATCGACTCTTGGGCGATCGTCTACCCACCCCTGGTCCCCGGAGGCCTCCGATGCGCGTCTCGACCACCCTGCCCCTGTGGCATCGACACCTCTGTCTGCCCCGTTTCCGCGCCGCCGCGATGGCGGCTTTCGGTCTCCTGGCTCTCTTCATTGCGGCTTCAGCTCGCCCCACGTCGGCGCAGGACGACTGGGACGTGAGCCTTCCCCGCGGCCAGACCCGCGAGATCGATTTCACCACCATCGAGGGAACGCGCATGTCGGTCGATCTTGCGCCCGACGGTTCCTGGGTCGTGTTCGACCTCCTGGGTCACATCTACCGGGTGCCGGCGGAGGGAGGGGCGGCGGAGTCCCTCACCCGGGGGAGCGGGGTGGCGGTCAACTACCACCCGCGCATCTCGCCGGACGGGGCGAGCATCGCCTTCATCTCGGACCGCAGGGGGCAGGACAACCTTTGGGTCATGGACGCGGACGGATCCAATGCGCGGCCCGTCTTCCACGACCTCGACTCGCGCGCGGTCACCCCGGCCTGGACGCCGGACGGCGAGTTCATCGTGGTGCGGCGCGACCCGATCGGCCGCGGCGGGGTGGGGGAGAACGGCCTGGGGCTGTGGATGCACCACCGGGACGGGGGCGAGGGAGTGCGGCTGGTAGACGACGGAGGGGCGCATTGGCCGTCGGTCTCCCCGGACGGCCGCTACCTCTACTACCACGACGTCGAGGGAGGCCGCGACCGCGACGCCCTCGACGGCGCCTACCAGATCCGCCGGGTGGACATCCGCAGCGGGCACATCGTCGACATCACCAGCGGGACCTCCTACAGCACGGGCGCCGGACGGCGCTCGAGTGGCGGCGCGTTCGCCCCGGAGGCCTCTCCGGACGGGCGCTGGCTCGCCTTCGCCCGCCACCTGCCGGCGGCCACCGTGTCGTTCAAGGGCCACCGCTTCGGCCCGCGCACCGCGCTGTGGCTGTTCGACCTCGAGACCGGGGCGGAGCGCAAGCTGGTTGACCCGATCAACATCGCGGTGGAGAGCGGCGACAAGAGCCTGCGCGTCCTGCCCGGGTATGCCTGGTCCGCGGACGGCAGCACCATCGTGATCTCCGGGGGCGGGGCCATCGGGCTGGTGGACGTGGCGTCCGGGGACGTGCGCCGGGTTCCGTTCGAGGCGCGGGTCCAGCGCACCATCTCCGAGCGGGCACGCCTCCAGTTCCGCATCGAGGACGGACCCTTCGAGGCCGAGTTCCTGCGGTGGCACACCGCTTCGCCGGACGGCTCCACCGTGGCCTTCCAGGCCATCGGGCGGGTCTGGGTGGCCGACCTGCCTTCGGGCACCCCGCGCCGGGCCACGCCGGAGGACTTCGCTCCCGTGCAGGAGTTCGGGCCGGCATGGTCGCCGGACGGCGAGTGGATCGCCTTTACCACCCTCGACGACGCCGGGGGCGGCCACCTCTGGACGGTGCGCGCGAGCGGCGGCGATCCCGTGCAGGTGAGTGCACGGCGCGGGGAGTACGTGCACCCTGCGTGGAGCGCGGACGGGAGCGAGATCGTGGTCGCCCGCGGGTCGGGGGCAACCCTGCGCGGACGCACCGTGACGCACAACCCGTGGTGGGACCTGGAGCGCTTCCCGGCCGACGGGGGGGAGGGGGTGCGCGTGGTGCGGGTGGCGCTCCCTGCCGGCAGCGGCCCCGAGCGGGTGCAGCGGACGCCGATTCTGGCCCCGTCCTGGGGCCCGGGCGGGCGCATCTTCTATCCGGAGATTACGAACTCGGGGATCGAGGTCGCCTCGGTCGCCAGGGACGGCGCGGACCGCAGGGTCCACATGATCCTCGAGTCCGCCGAGGAGGTGGCGCCCTCGCCGGACGGCCGCTGGCTGGCCTTCCAGGAGGCCAACGACATCTGGGTGACCCCGCTCGCGCCCGCCGAAGGCGCCGGCGGCCCGGTGGCGCTCACTCGCCGCGACAGCTCGCTGCCGATCGAGCGCCTGAGCCGCACCGGGGGTCTGTTCGTGCGCTGGCGCGATGCTACCACGGTCGAGTTCGGGAGTGCCGCGCGCTACTACCGGCACGACCTGGACACCCGGCGCGCCGACACCTTCGACATCCGGCTGGAGGTACCGCGCCGTGAGGTCTCCGGGCGGGTCGCGCTCACCAATGCGCGCCTGGTCACGTTGGCGGGCGCGGGTCAGGACGAAGTGCTGGAGCGCGGCACGGTGGTGGTGGACGGGCGCCGCATCGTATGCGTCGGGGAATGCGACACGGAGAGCGCCGGCCGCGTCATCGACGCATCAGGACGCACCATCGTGCCGGGATTCGTCGACATGCATTCGCACAGCAATCGCGAGCACCGGGGCCATCGGCCTCTGCGCGACTACGAGGCGGGCATCTACCTCGCCTACGGCGTAACCACGCGGCTCGACAACTCCCTCTGGCACCAGAACACCTTCCCCACCGCCGAGCTCATCCGCGCCGGGCGCATGATCGGCCCGCGCAGCTTCGCCACGGGCGATCCTCTTCCCTACGAAGAGCTCAGCGACTACGCGGCCACCGAAGACGCCATCGATCGCCTCCAGTCATGGGGCGCGGTCTCGCTCAAGCAGCACTCTCACCCGCGTCGCGACCGGCGCCAGTGGATCGCGGACGTCGCCCGCGCCAGGAACCTCAACCTCACCGCCGAAGGCTACGAGCTCGAGTACAACCTGGGCCAGGCGATGGACGGCTACACCGGCTGGGAGCATCCCATCAGCGTAGTCCCCCTGTACTCGGACGCCGTCCAGTTCTTCGCGCAGGCGGGCACCGTCTACTCGAACCCCTTCATGTTCGACAGCCCCACCGCGGCCAACATCGAATACTGGTACGCGGAATCGGATGTCTGGCTGCATGAGAAGCAGCGCCGCTGGATGCCCTGGCGCATGACCGCCTTCCTGCGCCGGCGGATGCTGCGCCCGGAAACCGACTACAGCTTCCCGCTCATCGCGCAGGGGCTGGCCGACATCGTGGCGGCCGGCGGAAACGGCGCGCTCGGCGGACACGGCGAGCACCACGGCACCAGCATCCACTGGGAGATCTGGATGGCGGCCTCCGGGCTGGGTCCCCTCGGGGCTCTGCGGCTGGCGTCCTGGGGCGGGGCTCATTTCCTGGGGGCCGAACAGGACATCGGCTCACTGGAGGCCGGCAAGCTCGCGGACCTGCTGGTGCTGCGCTCCAGTCCCCTGGAAGACATCCGCAACACGATGGACATCGAGTACGTGATGCAGGACGGGGTGCTGTACGAGGGCGATACCCTCGACGAGGTGTGGCCCGAGACGCGTCCCTTCGGCCCGTACTACTGGGTGGACGAGGACGCCCAGACCACCGGCGACCTGCCCGTGGACGCGTGGCTCAGGAGGGGCGGGTGATCCCGGTCAGCAGGAAACGCAGTTGTGGTTGTTGATGGCGCCCATGCCCTCGAGAAGCGCGATGGTCTCCGGGAAGGGCTGGATGCGCTGCACCGGGCCGTTGGCCATGTCGACCACGGTCTGGCCGCGCCGGCTCACCACCATCACGTCGGCGCCCTTCTCCACCAGGTAGCGGATCAGCTCGTTGTCGCCCCGCGCGGCCGCGAAGTGCAGCGGCGTGTAGCCGTTGTGGTCGCGGGCGTTTACGTCGGCGCCCAGTTCCTCGACCAGCAGCTTCACCGACGGCATCCAGCCGTTGGGGACGTGGATGTGCGACACGCCCGCGCGCCCAGCCCCGTCGCCGCCGCTGTACCCCACCCCGGAGGCGGCGTGGATGGGGAACACGCCCGGTCCACCTGTGGGCACCGGGGGCAGGCCTGACGGGTCGACCCGGTCGCCGCCGCCCCCACCGTAACCGCCGCGCCTGCGCGACGGGGGCCTGCGGGTGGGGATCGTGGCATCGGCCCCGTACTGGAGCAGGAGCCGCATCGCCTTCTCGTCGGTGCCGTGCGCCGCCCGCCAGAAGGGGGTCGCGCCCCACATGTTCACGCTCAGCTGGGCGAAGTTGTACTCCAGGTACCAGAGGTGGCGGTCCAGCTGGACGTTGGGGTCCGCGCCCGCGTCGAGCAGGGCCTCCATCACTTCCAGGTGGGTGGTCTCCTGCTGCTTGAAGGCCTGCTGCTGGGGATAGCGCGTCTTGGGCGCGTACTGGGTGTTGATGACGGCGAAGAGCGGGGTCGCCCCGGAGAGGTCGGCCAGCCTGGGGTCGGCGCCGCGCTCGAGCAGCTCGCGCATCAGGTCGAAGTGCCCGTTGATGGCCGCGATCAGGAGCGGGCTGTTCCTCTCGCCCGCGCTCACCTGGTTGATGTCGGCGCCTGCGTCGAGGAGGGCGTGGACCACGTCGCGGAAACCGTCGCGGCTGGCATGCAGCAGCGCCGTCAGCCCGCCCTGGTTCCCGACCATCTCGTGATATGAGAGCGCGTTGGTCTGGAGCAGCGCGAGCTGGTTTTCGGTCATCTGCTGCTCGGTGGCCTTGCCGACGATCTCCTCCACGGGGAGGGCCTGCACACGCCACGCGGCCTCCGAGGCAGCCTGCACCTGTTGTGGCGTGGGCGCCCAGAGGTCCGGGTTGTCGGACTGCGCCCGGAAGGACTCCAGCACCTCGTTGCGCGCCGCCCTGGCCGCCCGGTCCACGGCGTAGCGGGTAGGCATGTGGAGCACGTTCTCGGTCAGCGAGACGTCCGCGCCCAGCTCGATCAGGGTGTTGACCGCCACCAGCCGGTTGAACCCGGCCGCGAAGATGAGCGGCGTCTGCCCCCACTGGTGGTCGCGGGCATCGACCTCCGCCCCGCCGGCCGCCAGGCTCCGGATCGCCTCGCCGCTGCCGGCCTTGGCCGCCAGGTGCATGGGGGTGACGCCGGTGCGCGAGGTCGCCACGCCCGGATCGGCACCCGCATCCAGCAGCGCCGCGATCACGTCGGCGTGCCCGCCGCGGGCCGCCATGTGCATCGGGGTGTACGCGTCGTTGCGGGTCAGCGGAGCCAGGTTGGCCCCCGCGTAGATCAGCACGCCGGTCAATGCGGCATCGCCGTTGTCGGCGGCCCAGTGCAGCGCGGTCAGGCCATCGCTCTGGGGGGCGTTCACGTCCGCGCCGCTCCTGAGCAGTTCCCTCACCTCCTCCAGTTCGCCGCGCATGGCCGCGTCGGCCACGGGGGAGTCGGGGGGAGTGGCGGCGGTCGCGACCAACAGCACCAGCAGCGCCGCAACCACGTCAAGGCGGGGGCGCACGCTTCCACTTGCTTCCTTCATCTCGCCTCCGGCTAATCCTGGATGCGGCCCCCCGCAACGAGGGGCCGATCCGAGTTCGTCAGCTGCCGCTGGCCTGCTCCGCCACCGAGGTCGGCATGGACAGGGCGAATTCCCCGGTGCTGTTGCCGAAGCCGTCCATGTCGTCGAGGCCGAGGGCGTGCAGCAGGGTGAGCATCGGGTTGGCCAGCGGGGTTCCGTCCGGTGCCTTCAGGTGGAGGCCACCCTCCAGCCGTCCATTGGCCCCGCCCAGCACGATGAAGGGCACCCGCTTGTGGTTGTGCAGGTTCGGGTCGCCCATCGCCGATCCGTAGAGGATCATGCTCTTGTCGAGCAGGTTCGAGTCGCCCTCCTCGATGCCCTTCAGCTTCTCCAGGAAGTAGGGAAGCGTGCTCACGTGGTAGCGGTTGATCAGGTTGAACTCCGATACCGCCTCCGGGTTGCCTCCGTGGTGCGAGGCCGGATGGAACGGCTTGTCGGTGCCGCTCTCGGGGAAGACCCGCGCGGAGGAGTCGCGCCCCATCTTGAAGGAGAAGACGCGCGTCATGTCGGACTGGAAGGCGAGCGCCTGCACGTCCCACATCTGCTCGACGTGCTCGCGGAAGGAATCCGGCACCCCGGCCGGGGCTTCGGGCAGCTCCCGCGCCTCGCCGCTCCGGTTCTGCGCCTCGGTCATCTCGATGCGCCGCTCCAGTTCGCGGATGTTCTCCATGTAGCGGTCGAGGCGGGCCCGGTCTTCGAGCCCCAGTTCCGTCTTGAGGCGCGCGGCCCGCGTGGCCACCCAGTCCAGAATGCTCCGGTTCTCACGCCTGCGCGCCACCCGCTCCTCCGGGGTGCCGCCCGCTCCGAATAGCTGGTCGAAGGCCACGCGCGGGTCGCGGATGACGGGAAGCGGCTCGGTAGGGGAGGCCCAGCTGATCGAGTCGGTGTACACGCAGGTGTAGCCGTACGCGCAACCGCCGGACTGGTCCACGTTCTCGATGCAGAGCTGCATCGACGGAATGGGGGTGTCCTGGCCGAAGCGCTGGGCGTACAACTGGTCCATCGACGTGCCGATGTACACGTCCGAGCCCTCGGTCTGCCGCGGGTGCGCCTGCGTCAGGTAGACGGCGCTGGTGCGGAAGTGGTCGCCACCGATCTCCTTGGGCTGGAACGCCTCCGCCATCTGGCAGTCCGTGTTGGACACGATGGTGAGGTAGTCGCGGTAGGGTTCGAGCGAACTCAGGGCGCTCGTGCTCAGGTCGAAGTTCCGGCCAATCTGCGCCGGCGACCAGAGGTGCTGGGTCGCGCCCCAGTCGTTGGAGCCCGCCGCGCCGTGCACCATCTCGATGCCGACCAGGCGCGTCTTGTCGACCGCCGCCTTCACCTCCCTCCAGCGGCCGCCCGCCGGGACCATGGCGTCCAGCAGCGGCAGTCCGACCGCCACCCCCGCGGCTCCCCGCAGGAACGTCCGCCTCGGTATGTGCTTGCCCGTGATGAAGTTCATCTCACCGCCCTCCGGAGGAGTCAGTCCATGCCAACCATGCATAATAACCAGCGCAGGCTCCCGGCACCATCAGCCGGGAGCCGCACCCTGGCGCTTTTCATGTGAGCCCCGCAGTTGCGCCGCAGGGAGCGGGGCTCATTCCTTGTCCAGACCTTGTTCGTACTCCGCGCCTGCTCAGCCGCCCAGGTTGGGGTTCCGCTGCCTCTCGTTTTCCGAGATGGGGAAGCAGGTCGCCATCGGCTCTTCGCCGAACAGCGGCGTCAGCTCTTCCCAGCGGGGATAGGGTGCCACGCCCGGCGTACCCTCGGCCGCCCAGCGGCGCAAGTCCACGAGGCGCCGGCCCTCGAGCAACCCCTCGATCATGCGCTCGGTCTTCAGGGCCGTCCACGCCGCCTCCAGGCTCATGGCGTCCCAGGGCGCCAGCGGCTCCCCGGTGTGATCGCTGATGTACATGGAGCGCACCTGGTTGATGAGCTCCATGCCCCCCGCGTAGTTGCCGTCGCGGAGCATTCCCTCAGCCCTGTAGAGGAGCATCTCGGTCCCGGTGCCGAGGTGGATCGGCGTAGCGTCGGTCAGCCACTTGAAGTTGCTCCAGGGCACCTGTCCGAAGCCCTGCAGCGATGCGTTGGCGAAGGGCTGATCGGGGATCGTGTGCCAGGCCACGCGGGGATCTCCGGACTCCGCGTAGTAGCCGGTGCCCGGGATGGTCACCGGCAGGTCGCTGGCCTCGAGTGGCAGCAGCGAGCGAATGTTGGGAACCGCCTGCTCGCCGAAGAAGGTGAACAGCAGCGTGAACTGCCGGTAGGGCTCGTCCGCGTTGGCCCATCCGACCCTGCTGCGTGTCGCCTCGAAATCGGGGTCCGGACGGACTTCAAACACGAAGTTGGGGGGCACCTGCGCGGCATCGCTGAGCGCGCCGCCCCAGTCACCCTTGGCCACCCGCACCTGAGCCCGGCCGGCGTAGGCCGCGTTGCTCTGCGTGGAATTGGCGGCCGCGCCGAGCGCGCTCGTAAAGTGCTGCTCGGCGTTGTCGAGCGCCGCGCTCGGGGGCTGCGGCGAACCGGAAAGCTTGAGCCACTCGCACCAGTTCTCGCCCAGAATACGGTACGTGTAGCCGGCCCAGATGTGCGCCTGGGCCAGGTTTTCGCCGGTCACGCCCCTCTCCAGCGCGCTCTCGGCGATGAAGAGCGCCTGCTGTACGTTGGCCCAGTCCGCGTTCACCTCGTTCTCCGGCAGCGACCCTCCCTGGACCTTCGGGTCGTGCGAGTTGGTGTCGCCGCCCGGGAAAAGAACGCGGGTGATGATGGCGGTCGTGTAGAACACGAAATTGGCGGTCTCAAGCACCATCCGCTCCGCGCCCCGCACCAGCCCTGCGTGCGAGGTCTCCTCGTCCAGGAACTTGTCCTGCACGGGACCGGGGTTGGTCACTTCGCAAGAGCCCGCAAACACCAGCAGCGCGAGCGTGACAGTCGTCAGTCGTCTGTTATTCCTGGTCATCGTGCGCCCTCCTCAGAACTGGATCCGGAGCGAAGCCCGGAAGCTGATGGGAGTTGGGTTACGGGCCGCGATGGCCTGCGCGAGGTCTCTTCCTCCCTGGTTGCCGCGCATCTCGGGATCGAGATACGGCATGCGCTTCCAGGTATAGGAGTTGTTGAGGGCGATGGTCAGCAACGCGCTGCTGATCCGGTCCGGGAAGGCGAAGTCGACCGGCACCTGTGCGCTGAGGCTGCGCAGCCGGAAGAAGTCCGCGTCCCAGACCAGCCCGATGCGCCGGATGAGGGTCGGCGTGCAGCGGGCCCGCCAGAGGGCGGGCGTCGAGTCCAGAAGCGTGATGTTGGTATTGTTGGCCTTGTCCTCGTAGTAAGGCCAGCAAAGGGGCATCTTGGCGCCCCGGCTGATGCCGCCCGGGTGGACGTTGGAGTCGCGCAGGTAGTGGCCGCCCTTGAACTCGCCGGCCGCGGAAATGTAGATCCCGCCGGGCAGCCTTATGCTCGTGTTGGGACCGATGTTCAGCGTGGGGAAGTTCGGCCCGTAGACGTGGTTCTGCTCGATGACGGGATCGGCGATCTCGTCGGGATTGGAGACCGCGTGGTTACGCACGACGGGCACCGGCTCGCCCGTGAGGATCCAGGTTCCCTGGCCTGCGCCGAACTCGGTGTCCCCGCTCAGGATCTCCGAACTGTTGGTGGACACGTTGAGGCCGAGGTTCCACTCGTAATCGGCGCTGACGAACGGGGTGGTGTTGACCGAGATCTCGAACCCCTCGTTCTTCAGCTCGCCGATGTTCTCCAGCTGGCTGGTCTGGAACCCGTTGGAGGGCACCTGCAGCACTGCGAAAAGCGCATCGGTGGTCTTCTGATAGTAGTACGTGAAGTCGATCGCCAGCCGGTCGTTCAGGAAGGAGGCGTCGAACCCCCCTTCCAACTCGGTGGTGACTTCGGGACCCAGGTCCGCGTTGCCCAGGTTCTGCGGGAGGAAGGCGGGTTGGTCGTTCAGGCCCGCGGCCTCCCAGGTGCGCACCGCGTCGAAGGCGCCCGGCGCGCGTCCCGATCTCCCCCAGGCGGCGCGCAACTTCAGCGAGCCCATCCCGGGATCCCAGAAGTCCTCGTCGGAGAGCACCCAGGAGCCGCTGACCTTCGGGTAGACCTGCAGCCCGAAGCCCTCTCCGAAGGCGCTGTTGCCGTCGACGCGGACGCCGCCGGTGATGAAGTACTTGTTGTTGATGTCGAAGACGTTCTGGAAGAAGAAGCCCGCGTTCCAGACCTTCTGCCGCGTCTCGAATCCCTGAGTCGCGGCGGCGGAGTTCACGGTGGGCTCCTCGGCGCCCGGGAAGCCCTCGCCCCAGGCCTCGACGGTGTGCTCGTCGTCGCCGACCGCCTGGCCGCCCCAGGAGAAGTTGGAGCGCAGCCCGTCCATCAGGTCGAAGCTGTAGGTGCCGACGTAGTCGAAGGTGATGAGGCGGTTCTGCCAGTGGTGGTTGAGCAGCGCGCCGCGGGGACGGAAGCGGAAGCCGAACGGACGCAGGTTGCGCGTGTCCTGTTGCAGCCAGTCATAGCCGATGGTGAAGCGATTGGTCAGGTCCGCCAGCGGGGTGTAGGTAAAGGTTCCGCCCGTGGTGAAGCGGTCGATGGTGTGGCGAATGTCGAAATCCAGCACGCTCGCCTTGATCACCTCCGGGGAGTCGTCGGTGAAGTAGTTCGCCTTGCCCCGGTACACGTTGTGGCCCAGCCCCTGCGCGTTGCTCTGGGAGAGCTGCTGCGCGGACTCGCTCGAATACGAGGTGTTCCACTGGATCTGGAAGTTGGGAAGCGGCGTGAAGGTGAAGTTGCCGCGCGTGACCCACTCGTTGCTGTACTCGTTGGGCAGGTAGCCCTCCTCGTCCGAGAAGGAGCCCGAGACGAAGTACTGCAGGTTCTCCAGCCCGCCGCGCACCGACGTGATGTAGTACTGGTTGTGGCCCGTCTTGATGAAGGGCTCCATGCGCAGGTAGGGGAAGGGCGAGTCGGGGTAGTTTCCGAACTTGCGGCTCCACACCGCGCCCTGCTGGCTCTCCATCGTCCACTGGGGCGCCCCCACGGACCCGCGCTTGGTGAAGATCTGGATCACGCCGGCGGACGCCTCGGTGCCGTACAGCGTCGTGGCGGCGGAGCCCTTGATGATCTCGATGCGCTCGATGTCGTTGGGGTTGATGGAGTTGAGCGGCGTCTTGGAGGTGTTGGATCCGCGGATGCCGCGGTTGTCGGGGGCCGCCACGTGGGCCAGCGGCTCGCTGCGCATGCGCACCCCGTCGATGTAGATGATGGGGTTGTTGCTCATCGAGACGCTCGAGTTGCCCCGCAGGCGGATGGCCGGAGCCACACCCAGTTCGCCTCCGGTCGCGCTCAGGTCGAGGCCGGGGGCCGCACCCTGGAGCAGGTCAACCATGTCGACCGGCTTGTCGGGCAACTCGGTGACGTTGATCTGGGCGATGGAGTTGCCGATCTCGCGGCGGCGGGCCGCGCCGGCCGTCCCGGTGACCACGATCTCGTCGAGGCCGAGGGCGAGTTCCTCGAGCACGAAGTCGGCGGTGACCGTCTCACCCGCGCCGACCGTCACCTCCTGCTCGGCGGAGCCGAGGCCGATACGCTCCGCACGCACCGTGTAGATGCCCGGCGGAACGTTGATGATGAGGTAGCGCCCGTTGGCGCGGGAGAGTCCGCCGAGCGCCTGGTCCGGGAGGTAGACCTGCGCCTCCGAGACCGGCCCACCCGAGCCGGATTCGGTTACGACCCCGGTGATGCGGCCGTTTTCCTGCGCCTCGAGGGGAGGCGCGAGGAATAGAGCCAGCACACCGGCGGCCAGCAGCGTGGTTCGCCAGGGTGATTGCATGGTGCCTGTCCTCGTCTGGGGGTTCCGTGGCTGATACTCCATATCGTCATCCTCCTCCGCACGATGATGCTGCGTCTACGCAAGGGCCCGCATGCTCCCGTTCGCCCGGGCGGATCCCCACCAAAACGCAAACGGGCCGAGGTCCAGGCGCACCGGGACATCTGCCCAACGGACAGAGTACGGCGCGGGTTTCCCGGTGTCAAAAAGGGGTCCGTCCGGGCCCCGGTACCGGCGAACCGGACGCAGGCGCAGACTTTGCCCCTGCGAATGGGGTGCGCGCCGGACGGGTGCCGGGACGCGTGTCGGGCAGTGAAGCGGGTCGTCGGTCGCTGCTATCCGCCGACGATGGTGGCCTGCTCCACGTAGTCGAGCTCGGGGAAGTTCTCGGTCAGGTAGGCGTTGCCGCTGGCGGAGATATTCTGCTGGAGGGGGCCACTGCCGGCCGGAGCGGCTTCGCCGTAGCCGGAATACAGGTTGTCCACGACCTCCATTCCCTCGACCACCTGCCCGACGGGGGAGAATCCCATCCCGTCAAGGTTGGTGTTGTCCACCAGGTTGATGAACACCTGGGTGGTGCGCGAATTGGGCAGCGAGGTGGCCGCAAAGCTGAGGTAGCCCCGAAGGTTGCTCTGCGTTACCGGGTCGTCGGGAATGGGATGGTTGCGCCAGGCGGCGGTGACGTACGGATCCGCGTGCATGCCGAACTGGGCCATGAAGCCCTCGATCACCCGGAAGAAGCGGGCGTCGTCGAAATACCCGTTCTTCACCAGCACGTAGAAGCGATCGGCGCCGTTGGGGGCCCACGCGCGGTTCACTTCAACCACGAACACGCCTTCATTGGTCTGGAAGCGGGCACGGTAGACTTCGGGCGCCGTTTCGGCCAGCTCGGCCGGTCTCATCAGCGGATTGCTCACGTCGGGTCCCTCCGTCTCATCGCTTGCGTCGCCCGCGCAGCCCCAGAGGAGTGCCAGCCCCAGCATCGGAGCCCCCAGCCTGATGCGCGCGGTCAAGGCCGTAACGTAGGTCATGTTCCTTCCCCATGCGGTGGTCATCGTGTGTTGCCCGGGAGGTCGGTCCATCCCCGGATTCGAGGCTTCCATCGATGGATGGGCGCGGGACAGGCCATCCCGCCGGGGGCCGAAGATAGCCCGGAGACGGAACTCGTGCGAGTGCCCACGCCATTCCCCTTGCCTGCGGGCTCCCCCGTCGGCTACGGTGGAGGCTGGCGGTCCGGTGCGCTCCAAGCCCGGTGTTATCCACAGAATTATCCACTATAGACCCGAAAATATGTCCTTTGTCCACACCGGAGAGGCGCCGCGCTTCTCACGTGAGAAGATGCAGAAGGTCAATCTCTTTGAAACACGCCAGATGTTCTGCGACATCTACTGCCTCGAACCGGGACAGGAACAGAAGGTTCATGCGCATGCGGGGGCCACCAAGTTCTACTATGTGATCGAGGGCGATGCGCTGGTTACGATCGGTGCCGAAACGCGTCGGCTGGCGGCGGGAGGACTGGCCTGGTCCGCACCGGATGAACCCCATGGGGTGCGCAACGGAAGCGACGGGCGGCTGGTTCTGCTGGTGTCGATGGCCCCCAACCCCAACGCGCCACAGGATCGATGCGACAGGGCGGGAACAGACCGGAGGTGAACTCATGAAGCGTATGACTCTGCTCGCCGCTGCGGCGGCGCTGATGGTGACCACCGGGCAGGCGGCGGCCCAGGACGCGGAGAGGCCGCGGGCGCGCGACCTCGGCGTTCCGTTCGACGGCACGCCCGGCCCGCTGAACGCCATCACGGATGTGCCGGGAATCACGGTGGGGCACACCACCATCATCCGCGGGAGCGGCCCGCTGGTCGTTGGCGAAGGACCGGTGCGCACCGGCGTGACCGCGATCTGGCCGCGCGGCAATGGCGACCCGGCGCCCGTGTTCGCTGCGTGGTTCTCGCTCAACGGGGACGGCGAGATGACCGGCACCACCTGGGTGGAGGACCGGGGCATGATGGACACCCCGCTGATGATCACCAACACCCTGAGCGTCGGGATCGTGCACCACGCGGTCATCCGCTACGGGGCGGCGAAGAGCGTCGAGACGGGAAACGGGGCGTGGCTCAACGCGCTTCCGGTGGTGGCCGAGACCTGGGACGGGACGCTGAACGACATCCGCGGGCAGCACGTAACGGAGGCGGACGCGATCGCGGCCATGGAGTCGGCGACCGGAGGCTCCGTGGTCGAGGGGAATGTGGGGGGCGGCACCGGGATGCGCTGCCACCGGTTCAAGGCCGGGATCGGAACGGCGTCGCGGGTCGTGGAGGTCGGCGAGGCCACCTATACCGTGGGAGTGCTGGTGCAGTGCAACTACGGCTCCCGCGACCTCCTGCGGGTCGCCGGGGTGCCGGTGGGCCAGGAGATCCCCGACCTGCTGCCGGAAAGGCCGGCGCCCGACGGGGACGCAGACTCGCCCGCCGAGCCGCCGCCCGCCAACCGCGACGGGTCGATCATCGTGGTTGTGGCCACCGATGCGCCCCTGCTGCCCAACCAGCTCAAGCGCGTTGCGCGCCGCATCTCGCTGGGTCTGGCGCGCAACGGCAGCGTGTCCACCGGCGGCTCGGGCGACATCTTCATGGCCTTCTCAACGGCAAACCGGGAGGCGACGGTCGGCGGCGAAGGAGAGGTCCCGCTGGTCATGCTGCCCAACGGCCGCCTGGACGGCATCTTTCGCGCCACGGTGGAAGGCACCGAAGAGGCGGTGATCAACGCGCTGGTGGCGGGCGAGACCATGACCGGCGCCAACGACTGGACCATCCACGCGCTTCCGCACGACCGGCTGCGCGACATCCTGCGGCGGTATAACCGGCTGGCTGGCGGTTAGGGTTGGTTGGCGGCCAAGGCCTGTTATTGGGGCCAACGGATCCTCTGGAGGGTGTTGCATATCCTGATATGCAACAAGGCGTTGCCAACTCGATAATGCAACAAGGTGTTGCCAACCCGAAAAAGCAACACTGTGCGGAGGGGGGACAGCGATGAAGAGACCACGCGGAGCTGCGCCGTGACCGAAGCCGAACTCGCAGGCGTGCTCCTCGAAGCACGCGATCGGCGAATCACCACTACCCCTCCGGCCAACCAGGTGGCGGGGCTCGATCTCGACGGCGCGTACCGCGTGGGCGCGGCGCTCGAACGGCGCCTGCGGGGGCGCGGATACCGCCGCGCCGGGTGGAAGGTTGGGTTCACCAACAGGACGGTCTGGCCGCAGTTCGGGATCGCTGAGCCGATTCTTGGGCCGGTCTACGACCGAACGCTGCGGACCGCAACGCCCATGGCCGAGTTGTCTTTGGCCGGATTCTGCGCGCCACGCATCGAGGTCGAGGTCGTGTTCGGGATCGGGGCGGAAGGGGGCGCGCCGGAATGGAGTCGCCCCGCGTGGATGGCCATCGGCTTCGAAGTCGTCGACTGCCACTACGGCTGGGACCTCACGCCGGCGGACTCGGTGGCGGACTTCGCGCTCCATGGAGCACTGGTCGTCGGTCCCCGCGTGCATCGCGCCGCGCCTGGGTTCGCGGAAGGAGTCGAACGGCTCGACCGGCTGGAGGTCCGGCTCTTCCGGAACGATGAGGCGGTGGCGGAGGGACGCGGGAGCGCCGTACTCGGCCATCCGCGGAAGGCGCTCGAGTTCGTCCCGCGCTTGCGGTCGAATTTCGAGGCGGCGCCGCGCACCTTCCGCGAGCGCGTCGTCAGCACCGGGACCATGACCGCGCTTCAGCCGCTGGCCGCAGGCGAGCGATGGCGGGTCGAGACGCACGGGGTGGATCTCCCCGGCCTGGAACTCGTGCTTGAGGATTAGGCGAACGGGATCCCGGGCAGCCCGGGATCGGGCTGCTACGCGCGCAACTTCTTCGAACCGAACCAGACGCCCACGACCCCGATCACCGGGTTGAGCCAGAGGAACCATGCCGGCTGGCGGGCGCCGGCAGTCGCCTCCATCATCGACACGTCATCGGGGCGCGGCCCCATGGCCACCTCGACCGGCATCAGGGCCGTGATCACCCCGAGCACGATCACCAGGCCGATCAGAATCGTCGCGCCCCTGGCGTCGTGTGCTATCCTGGCACAGACTCGGCCGCCGATGTACGCCGCCAGGAGCCCGAGCACGACCGAACCGAATGCCCAGCTCCCGGACACATCCCATGAACCCGGCTGGAAGGCGGCGGAGGGCCCCAGAGCCAGCCAGAGAAGCGAGAACAGAATGAAGAGCGCCACGGCCATCGCGATGTAGCCTCCGATGGCGGCGAAGATGTTCCTGAGCATCATGTTTCTCCCGAAAAAGAGCGAGTTGTGGATGTGGAGATGGACGGACGACCGTCACGGGCTCCGCGGAGGGTCAGGTCGCCGCCGCGTTGCGCGGTCTAGTAGCGGCCGAGTCGTTCCCGGTACGAGAGCACCTCCCTTCGCAGGACGGGCGCGAGCAGGTACAGCCCCAGCAGGTTGGGAATCGCGACCACGTAGATCATCGCGTCCGAGAGATCGATCAGCGCGGCGAGATTGATGCTCGAGCCCAGGACCACGAAGCCGCAGAAGAACAGCTTGAATCCCGTCTCCACCGATCGGTTCTCGCCGGTCAGGTAGGTGGCCGCCTTCAGACCGTAGTAGCTCCACGAAATCATGGTCGAGAAGGCGAACAGCACCGCCGCGACGGAGAGGGGCACGGGCGACCAGGAGAGCGTGCTCTCGAAGGCCGTCTTGGTCATCTCGATGCCGTTGATGCCGGCATCGGCCAGCGCGGGATCGTAGACCGTCGTGATGATGACCAGCGCGGTCATGGTGCAGATGACCACCGTGTCGATGAACGGTTCGAGCAGGCTGACGAAGCCCTCCGTGCACGGCTCGTCGGTCTGCACCGCCGAGTGGGCGATGGCGGCTGAGCCGAGGCCGGCCTCGTTGGAGAAGACGGCGCGACGGAATCCGATGATCATGACCCCGATCATCCCGCCGCCGATGCTCTCGGGCGAGAAGGCGCCCTGCCAGATCTGGACGATGGCGGCAGGGAGGCGGTCGGCGTTGATGCCGATGATCGCCAGCGCCGAGAGCACGTAGAGCACCGCCATGAAGGGAACCAGCTTGGAGGTGACCCGTGCGATGCTCTTGATGCCGCCTACGATGACCATCGCCACGGCGACCGCCATGAAGACGCCCAGCAGCCAGGCCTTGTCGCTGAAGAAGCTGCCTTCCGCCCCCGTCACCTCGATGAGGATGGCGGCGGCCTGGTTGGACTGGAACATGTTGCCGATGCCCAGGCAGCCGAACACCATGGCGGCGGCGTAGAAGATCCCCAGGCCCTTGCCGACCCGGGGCAGGCTCCGCAGCTCGAGGCCGCGCTGCAGATAGTACATGGGGCCGCCGCTGACGGAGGCGTCCGGGTTGGTGTGACGGTACTTCACCGCCAGCGTGCACTCGGCGAACTTGGTGCTCATCCCCAGCAGGCCGGCGATGATGAGCCAGAGCGTGGCGCCCGGCCCGCCCAGGGAAATCGCCACCGCCACCCCCGCGATGTTCCCGATTCCGACCGTGCCCGACACGGCGGTCGCGAGCGCCTGGAAGGGGGTGACCTCGCCGGGCTGGGAGGGGTCGGTGTAGCGCCCCCGGACCAGGTCCAGCGCGTGCTTGAAGCCGCGCACGTTGATGAAGCGCAGGTACAGGGTGAAGAACACGCCACCCGCGATGAGCCACGCCACGATGAGGGGTACGTCGGCGCCGGCGATGGGCACCGAGTAGAAGATGAAGCCGGCGACCGCGTCCGTAACGGGTTGCATGAACTCGTTGATTCGTTCGTCAAGACCCATGGAGGGCGTCCTCGGCTGGAGTGAGGGGGCGGGCCGACCGGGTCAGTCCGCAAGAAGGGATGTGATGCACGCCACGTGTACCGCGTCCTCCACCGACGCGCCCCGGGAAAGGTCGCACCAGGGACCCGCGAGCCCCTGCACGATCGGACCCAGCGCCTCCGCGCCGGCGAGCCGCTGGACAAGTTTGTAGGCGATGTTGCCGGCGTCCAGATCGGGGAAGATGAGCACGTTGGCCCTTCCCGCCACCGGGGAGTCCGGGGTCTTGCGACGGCCGACCGCTTCGATGAGGGCGGCGTCGGCCTGAAGCTCGCCGTCCGCGGCGGTGTGCGGGGTCATCCCGCGGAAGTGGGCCACCGCGTTCCGCACCCGGTCCACCGAGGGGCCTTCCGCGCTGCCCCGGGTCGAGTAGGACAGGAACGCCACACGGGGCTCGTCGCCCACGATGCGCCGGCGCGCGCGGCACGACGCCACCGCGATCTCGGCGAGCTGCTCCGCCGAGGGATCGGGCACGATGGCCGAGTCGGCGAAGGTGAGCACCTCGGCTTCCGGGCCGCGGAAGGGCCGAACCACCATGAAGAACGAGGAGGAGATGGTGGTCGCCCCCTCGGCGCGGCCGACGCAGTGGATCCCGGCCCGGATGACCGCCGCGGTGGTGTAGACCGCGCCGGCGACCCCGCCATCGGCTTCGCCGGTGCCGACCATGAGCGCGCCGTGGTAGAGGGGATCTGCGGCGCGGCGGCGCAACTCGTCGCCGGGGAGGTCGCGGAAGCGCTTCAGCCCGCGCAGCACTGCCGCGTGGCGCCCCACCCGGGCCGGGTCGGCCGGGTCCACCACCCGGACGGCGCGCGAGCGCGGGTCGCCGGCGAGCTGGCGCTCCAGCTCGCCGGCGTGGCCCAGCAGCAGGGGATCCGCGAGTCCGTTGGCGGCCGCGGCCAGCGCCGCCTCACGGATTCGCGGATCCCCGCCTTCGGGGAACACGACCCGCCTCGGTCGCTTCCCCGCCCGATGCCGCAACTCGTCGAGGAACGTCACGTCGACCCGGTCAAGGCGATGGTCCCGAACCGCGCCGGACTCGCATCAACAAGCTGTGGAAGGTTTCGCGCTCTCGGCTGCTACGCTCCTCCCCGGATGGTCGGGTTGTTGAAGGTCTCGATGATCGGGATCGGGATGCAGGTCTGGTCCCCGTACGATCCACCCTTGACGCCCAGCTGGTACGGCTCGCCCGGAGCGGGAACCAGGGGCAGGTTCAGGCGGTGAATGTCGTACGCGCGGAACCCTTCGAACCACAGCTCGCGC
>JAJDVR010000097.1 GCA_022826025.1 Gemmatimonadota bacterium
GTCCAGGTAAGCCGGACTTCCGCCGGCTGACGGCGTGGCTTCGCCATTGCGGTCCCCCCGCCTTCGCGGCGGGGGCTATCCCACCAGCCGGGTGACGAGCACGAGGACGGTGCCGATGATCCCGCCGAGGACGTAGCCCAGGCGCACGATCAGCTTCAGCTCCCGCTCCGTCACCCGGCGCACGATCTGCTCCATGCGCGCGGCGGGAAACGCCAGAACCTTCTCCTCGACGCGCCGCGCCACGTCGATCTGCCGAACCACTGCGGGCACCTGGGCCTGCAGCCAATCCCAGACCGGTGCGCTCAATCCCTGTTTGAGGCGATCGGCCGCACCGTCGGGGAGCCAGCGCGCGGGAACACCGATGGGGCGGTCGAGGACGGTGTCCACCAGCTGGCGGGTGGTGCCGTCGATCAGTCGGACGGCGGCGTCGCTGCGGGCGAGCGATACCAGCCCGCCCGCGATCGACGCGGGAGGGACGCGTTCCAACACCTCGCCCCAGCTGCGCGCACCCGCTTCGTGCAAGGCCGCCTCGAGCTTCCCCACCAGGAAGTTGCGCGTGGCGGGATCGCGGGCCGTCGAAGCCACCCAGTGGGCCAGTGTCCGGCGGGCCGCGACCACGCTTTCGCTGTCGGCTTCGCCCAGCACCAGGTGGACGGGACGGCGCAGGAAGTCGACGACCGCGTCGTTGATGCCGCGCGACATGGCCGCCTGGACCGCGGGATCCTTCAGCATGTGCGCGATCTGCTCCGCGCCCTCTTCCCGTATGGTGTCCAGCACCCGTTCCACGGTGTCCTCGGTGATCACCAGGCGCGCCACCACCCGCTGGTGGAAGCGCAGGTCGCGCAGGAAGCGCTGCAACAGGTCGTGGATGCCCCGCTCGAAACGGGCCCGTGCCCGATCGTCCTCCAGCAGGGCGCCGAGCCGGGCGATCGCCAGCGGCAGGTAGTTGGAGAGCCCGCGTTCGAAGGCCGCCACCATTCCGGGCGGAATCGTCTGCTCGAACGTCTTCTCGGGAGAGAGCAGCGAGCGGGCCGCCGACGACAGGTAGTCGTCCACCGCGCGGTAGAAGCCGGCGCTGCCCAGCGTGCCCTCCATCCATCCGTCGAGCGCGGACGCCAGAGCGGCGCTGCGGGCGGGCGTGAGCGCCCCGCCGATGGGCACGTCGGAGAGTGCCTCCACTACCGACCCGGCACGGTCGGCGACCGCCCGCTCGCACTCCTCGGAATCGAGCCAGGCTGCGATCTGCTCGCGGACCCTGGCCGCCGAGTGATGCAGCGCCGATTCCACCTCGGGCAGGATCGACTCCGGCAGCATCTCCCGGAGGGAACCGCGCTCCTCCAGGAGCAGCACGTCCACGAACTCGCCCAGGCGCCGGTCGAAGGCGCGCCGGAACTCTTCGTCGGCGAAGGTCCGCTCCAGGTCGGATTCGGTGAGCAGGCGGTTCCCCACCGTGCGCCCGACGGCCGCGGCCAGGCGCGGCTGGTTCTTGGGGATCGCGCCCTGCAGGAAACCGATCTTCCGGCCTCGGATGCGCAACGGCTCGTGCGGGTGGAAGAGCATCCAGATCGCGACCGAGTTGGTCAGCCCGCCCGCCAGCGCACCGAAGGCGATGGTGAGCAACGGGGCGATCAGGTTCTCGAGCAAGGGGCGATGTGGCTCACGGTGTGCGATGGTAAAGGATGCCGCGCACGCGGTAGGCGTTGGTCTCGATCGTGATCGAGCCCTCCACTTCGGAGATGGCGATCAGGGGCAGCTGAGGACCCGGCCCCTCGCCGGCCTCCATGTGCGTGCTCATGGCCTCGATTCTACCGGTCAGGTCGGCGTCGGGCGACTGGAAGCGCCACGCAACCGGAACGTCGCGCCGGGCCGGCTCGAATGCCCTTGAGAGGGTGGCCGTCACGACCACGTCCGGCCAGTCGAAATTGCGTGCGCGCAGAATACCCCATCCCTGGAACGTGGAGTCGGCGACGGCATCGAAAGGGCCGCGCAGAAACACATGGATGTTCTCGGAGACGAGAAGCGCCCAGCTTCCGGGCGTTGCGTCCGAGGCCTGACGCGCGAAGGAAATGTCGACCAGCGTCCCCGCCAGGGCGTTCTCGGAGAGAACGGTCGAGGCTTCCCTTACCTGGACCAGTTCTCCCGGACGACTGCTCCATCCCGCCACCGCCTCCCCGAGCCACATCTCCAGCTCCCGGCCCGCGCTACGATAGAGGAGGGCGGTCAGAGCATCCCGTTCCGCAACAATGATGCGGATGCCCTCGTGGGGGATGATGCGCCATGGCGCCCGGACCGGGGGGGTCTGCCACGAGGACTGGAAGAACGCGTCCCACACGCCTCCACGCGCCAGCCAGATGCGGGCGTCCCGGTCGACGGCCTCTTCACGGGTGCGTGCCGAGAACGACCAGGCAACCACCAGAGGACTCTCGTCCTCTAACCCGAGGAAGGCCAGGTGGCGCTCGTACCGGTTGCCCGCGAACGAGTCCAGCGGCGCAAGCGCGGGGTCTTCGACGCGCGCACTGCCGGGGTTTTCCGGCTCGGCGGTGCATGCGACGGTCACCATGAGCGCCGCGGACAGCGTGCGGGCCGCGCTCATCGGGCCGGGACCGGAGCTTGACGAAACCCGGTCTCGCTCACCACGTTGCTGCCCTTGACCCTGCCCCTGCCTCCCTCGGAACGCCCATCCATCCCCTCCTCAGAGCAGATACCCATGGAATACAATCCGGACCTTCCCTTCTACAAGCGGCTGCACTGGCAGGTCCTTGCCGCGATGATCCTGGGTTCGCTCGTCGGAGTCACCTTCGGCGAAGCCGGCGCCGAGGCGATCGGCTGGATCGGCGAACTGTTCATGCGGCTCCTGAGGATGATCATCGTTCCGCTGGTGCTCACCTCGATAGTGTCCGGAGTGGCGTCGGTGGGCGGTGGCCGCGCCGTGGGCCGCCTGTTCGGCAAGACGCTGGGGTACTATGTCGTGTCGAGCTTCCTCGCCGCATCGGTGGGGCTCATGATGGTCAACCTCATCCGGCCGGGTGTGGATTCCAATATCGTCGAAGCCTCCACCGATCCGATGCTGGTCGACACGCCGGACTCGTTCATCCAGCTGATCCTCGACATCGTGCCGATCAACTTCGTCGGTGCAGCCGGAACCGGGGACATGCTGGCGATCATCTTCTTCTGCATCGTCTTCGGCGCAGCCATCACGACCCTCCCCGAACGCCCCCGCGTCATCATTACCGACATCTTCGACGCCTTCTTCAAGGCGATGATGGCGCTCACGTCCGGCATCATCAAGCTGCTGCCGATCGGCGTCCTGGCCCTCATTACGAGGATGGTGGGCACGACCGGATTCGACGCGTTCGGCACCTTGGCCAAGTACATCGCGACGCTGGCCTCCGGGTTGACGATTCACCTCTTCATCACGTTGCCGCTCCTGCTGTACTTCGGAGGACGTCTGGCTTCCGGGCGCCCCATTTCTCCGATCATCCACTTCCGCAACATGCTCGAGCCGCTCCTGGTCGCCTTCTCGACCAGCTCCTCGGGGGCGACGCTCCCGGTCACGATCAAGACCGTCCGCGAGAAAGTGGGCGTTTCCAACAAGGTGTCGTCCTTCGTGCTGCCCATGGGCGCCACGGTGAACATGGACGGAACGGCCGTCTTCGAATGCGTCGGGGCGCTCTTCATCGCACAGGCTCTGGGTGCCGACCTCAGCTTCATGACGCAGGCCACGGTCGTACTGACCGCGCTTCTCGCTTCGATCGGCGCGGCTGCGGTGCCCTCGGCCGGCCTCGTGGTCATCTTCATCGTTCTCGAGGCCATCGGGCTTGGCGGGAACGCCGACGCCGCCCTGATTGTCGGGGCCATGCTCGCCATCGACCGCCCGCTGGACATGGCGCGGACTGCGGTCAACGTCTACAGCGATTCGTGCGGCGCCGCCATCATCGCGCGCTCGGAGGGTGAAGACCACGTGGATGCGCAGGTCGCCGTCGGATGAAGCCGGCGGGACCGGCGGGAGGATTCCTCCAGCGGGTCATTTGTCCCGTACGCGCCTGCCGGGCTCGACGGGAACGTGGCCGACGGCGGGCCACTGGCGCCGGCTCCCGCCCACGCCGCTAGCGCCGCTGCCCTCGTCTTCCGCTGCGGGGACCCCGGGAGCGGGATGCCGGTCGGCAACCGATGCGACGGCGGGCTGCCCGATTCCCGTCGGCGGCCGGCGGATCCGCGGCGGGAGCGATGCCTCCGTCGGCGGGCGCCCCGGGGTGCGAGCGGTCCTTGCGCCGGTTGCCGGAACGGCGGCTGGGTCCGCGGACTGCGCGGCGAGTCCGGGCGAGTCGGGAACGGGGTCCCCGCCGGCCGGCTCGTCGTCGCGGCGCGCGCCGGCCATGTCGACGGATGGCGGTCTGTTCGCGGTCCCCTTCGTCGACTGCGGATCCAACCACTTGCACGGGTGCGGAATCACCGGTCGGAGGCTCGGTGTCCCCGCCAACCTGCGCGGGCAGGGATTCCCTGCGGGCCGGAGTGGGCGGCGCCTGGGGCCTGGTGAGTTTCCGGTCCAACGCGCCGACGAACGTGCCGATGAGCCGCGTGTTGCTGCCGAAGTCCCCCAGCCGTGTGGAGCGGGAAGTCGAACGGAGGTCCACTCGCGTCTGCGCCTGCGCGTCGAGTCCGATGCGGATCACCACGTCGCTCGCGCGGCGGGAAAGGCGCCCCCGCGTAAGAGCCTGAATGACGCCTTCCTCCTCGTCCCACCAGCGGGCATGCCAGCGCGGCAGTTCACCGCGAACCAGGTCGAGAGCGGCTTCCCATACCTGAGCGAAAGGGATGGCATAGGTCCGGCCCACGAGACGGCGATCGGTAGCGTCGGCCGACGTTCGGGAAGTCGTCGCCAGAAGCGCGCGCTTGAGACGAGCGGCAAAAGAGAGTTCCTGGCTCAGCGTGTCCCCCCTTGGAGGCCCGGTTGGCGAAACAGAGGCAACGCGCAACGCCTGATCCTACGTTGGAGCGCGTCCCAATTCCATTCAACCGGCTGTTTCCACGGAATCCGGCAAACTTCACACAGGGCTACTGCATGAAAGCCGTCATTCCGCTTGCGGGCAAGGGAACGAGGTTGCGGCCGCACACCCATCTCGTGCCAAAACCGCTGATGCGCGTGGCCGCGAAACCGGTCCTCGCCCACCTGCTCGACGACCTGTTGCGCTTCGGGGCCACGGAGATGGTGTTCATCGTCGGCCATCTCGACGAAGTCGTCCGGCGGTACATGGCGGAGGAGTATCCGGATTTGCCCGTCCACTACGTCGTCCAGGCCGTTCAGGACGGAACCGCTGGGGCGGTCAAGCTGGCGCAGCCGTTCGCGGATGACGAACTGCTGATCCTGTTCGCCGATACCCTGTTCCAGGCCGACCTTTCGCCGGCGCGAACGCTCCCGCCGGAATGGAGCGCGGTCATCTGGACGAGGGAGGTCGAGGACTACTGGAAGTACGGCGTCGTCGTGACCGGCCCGGACGGCGCCATGACGCGCATCGTGGAGAAGCCTGAGCAGCCCGTCTCCCGCCTCGCCAACATCGGCCTCTACCATATCCGCGATACCGCCCTGCTCTTCGAAGGTATCGACAACGTGCTGGCCTCGCCTTCCGGCCCGACGGGCGAGTACTACCTGACGGACGCCTTCCAGTACATGGTGGACCGCGGCGCGCGCATCCGCACGGCACCGGTGGACTCCTGGCACGACTGCGGCAGTCCCGAGGGCTTGCTGCGCACCAATCGCCATCTGCTGGAGGCGGGAGGCGCGGCGGTGTCGCCCACGGCGCGGCTGAACGAATGCTCGCTCACGGAACCGGTTCTGGTGGAGGAGGACGTGGCAGCCGAGGGGAGCGTTATCGGTCCCAACGTCACGCTGGAGCGGGGCGCGAGAGTGGTCGGCAGCCGACTGGCCAACACCATCGTGGGCGCGGGAGCGCGCGTGGATGGAGCGAGCCTGGACGGGTCGCTGGTGGGCGCTGGGGCGGTCGTGCGGGGGGTGGAAGGAAGGGTCAACGTCTCGGACCACTCCGTGGTCGAGGCGACGGGTTCGAACGAAGACGGCTAGTTCGGGCCGATCCTCCTCACCACCACCTCACCGGCGGGGTCCCGCGCCACCACCAGGTCGGCGGGTACGCCCGGACCGATCCGCGCGCTCCCGTCCGGGGCGCGATGCCCCTCGCCGGCGACCACGAAGAGTCCGTCGGCCGCGACCGTTTCATGGGCTTCCTGGTCGCCCAGGTCGCCCACCTCCACGATGGTCGGGCCCGAGCGCGTCAGGGGGTCGTCGTACTCGATGAGCACGTCGGCCACCATCGGCGCGAGACCCGGCGCGATCAGCGTCCCCCCGGCCAGCAGGAGGTCGCTCACCATGCGCCCGTTCGGGGGAAGGCCGTCGTAGAGGGCGAGGTCGACCCCGGCGTAGCTGCCGTCGGCGATCGCGGCGAGCGCCGACAGGATGCCGACGAAGTTCGCCATGCGCAGATGTTGCTTCTGCCGATCGCCCGGCCATCCTCCGGACTCGATGAGGATCGTGCTCGCGCCCCAGGCTCCCATGAGGTCGCCGAAGGCCCGCCGGTTGAAGGCGTCGTCGTAGCGGGTGACGTGGCCGCCCACCAGCGGCTCGATTGCCTCGCGCACCACCCCGCAAACGCGCATCGCCGCGCGCCGCCGCTCGCTGACATCGCCGTCGTCGTTGTGGACCGGCGCCAGGAGCGCGATGGCCGCCATGCGGTCGGAGTCCCCGACGCGAAAACGCGGGCTCTGGTCGTGCAGGTTGAAGCCGAAATCAGGCCGTATCCGGTCGTGCACCGACTTCAGCGCGCGCCCTTCCGGGGTTGCGAGGCGTCGGGCATCCCGGTTCACGTCGATCCCGGCCGCGTTGTGGCGCTGAAAGCGGGCCGCGCCGTCCGGGTTGAGCATGGGAAGAAAATGGAGGCGCAGGCGGCGGGACAGCGTCCGAACCAGAGCGTTTTCCGGGTGCCCGGCGATGAGCGAGAAGATGTCCGCCAGCGCCATGGTCGCGGTGCTCTCGTCCCCGTGCATCTGGGACCAGGCGAGCACCCCCACCTCACCCTCACCGAACGACACCATCCGGAGCGGCCGTCCCTCGGCGCTCGCGCCCACCCTCTCGCACGTCAGCGCCGCGCTGCCGTCCAGAAGGGGATCGAGGGTGGTCCAGTAGGCGTCGGGAGCGAAGCGTCGCTGGTCGAGCCCGCTTACGCGCGCGACTTCATGGAGTGCGCACAGCTCCGTGGTGAGGTTCGGCACCGGTTGGGCTCTTCGAGATCGGTTCTCAGTACAGGAGATACCGTTCTCGAACCCGGAGGAACGCGTTCAGATCCGGCTGCCATCCGGCGCGTATCTCCTCCAGGGACGTTCCCGCTTCGACGGCGAGCCGCAGGAGGTCGGTGCCCGCGAGGCGGTCGAAGGCCGCCTCGCGCCATTCCCACCGGTCGCCGGAGAGCGCCGCCGCTTCGATGAGCGCAGCCACGGCGGCCTCGGTGGGATCGTATCCCGGGTCGGTGGCGACCAGTCGCACGCCTCCCACCTCGACTCCGCCGTGCTTGCCGTCGCCGGGGTTCTCCGGCACGAAGCGAACCGCCTCGAAGCGCACACCCGTGAGGCCATGGCCGTTCAGGTTCGCGGCCAGCGCCTCCCCGTCCAGCCAGGGGGCTCCGATCTGCTGAAAGGCGATAGGCGTGCCCCGGCCCACCGACAGGTTGGTGCCTTCGAAGAGGCAGGTGCCCGGATAGTGGCGGGCGCTCTCCACCGAAGGCATGTTCGGCGAAGGCGCCAACCAGGGAAGCCCGGTATCAGGGAACCAGTCGCCCCGGGTCCATCCCGAGAGCGGAACCACCCCGAGTTCCGCCTCCACCCCGAACTCGCCCCGGAAAAGGCCCGCCAGTTCGCCCGGGGTCATCCCATGGCGCATGGGGAGCGGGTACATGCCCACGAAGGATGCGAACGCGGGCTCCAGCACGTTCCCCTGCACCTCGACGCCCCCGATCGGGTTGGGCCGGTCCAGCACCACGAAGGGGATCCCGGCCTCTCC
>JAJDVR010000157.1 GCA_022826025.1 Gemmatimonadota bacterium
CCAGAACGTCCTCAACACGAAGCCTCAGGAATACCCGGGCGCGGCGGACGGCGTCGGCAACCGGTTCGGTCAGTTCACGCCCTACGGCTTCAACGGGGCCTTCGTCTACACCAAGCTGGGTTACACATGGTAAAGCCGAGCTGATCCGCCATCGGCGGAAGCGGCATCACGCGGCCCCGGAAGGTTGCACGGCGACCTTCCGGGGCCGTTTTCCAATAAGCCGGAAGCGATCGATGACCCTGGCCGAGCTCCCATCCGGACCATTGCTGGCCGGCGCCCTGCTGGCCGCGACAGGCTGCGTCTCGTCTTCGGCGCTGGAGTTGTATCAGGCCGCCGACGCCCCGTGCTACGATCGCTCCCTCGAGCCCCAGACCGCCGTCGTCGACGCCCACCTCCACTTCCGTCCCTTCGGGGGTGCGGAGATCCCGTTCGACGAAATCGTCGGATACCTGCGGGAGACGGGCGTGCTCTTCGCGAACGTCTACGGGATCGGCCAGACGCTCCCGGACTTTTCGTCCTGCACCTACTACCTGGACTGTCCCGGAACCCCGCTGAATCCCTCGCTCGACAACGACCTTGCCAACGCCGCCGGGTACGAGGCAAGTCCACCATCGGACGTTCACCTGACGCTGTCGATGACCTTCCCGGACCTGGCGCGCCCCGCCACCATCCTCCCCGAAATGCGCCGCCTGGACGAGGAGTACCCGGGGGTTTTCTCGTGGATGGGCGAGGTCAACCTGGTGAAGCAGGCCGTGTTCGCGAACGGCCGCGGGGCGGTTCCGGAGGAGGTGCTGGACGACTGGGCGCCGTTCATGGCGGCGCTCCGGGAGCGGGACATGCCGCTGGCGATCCACTCGGACCTGGGCAACGACGAGGATCCGACCCTCTATCTTCCGCTGATGGAGGCAGTACTGGGCCTGTATCCCGACAACGACATCGTGTGGGTGCACATGGGGCTGTCGCGGGAACTGACGCGGATGGCCCCGGCCGAACACATCGCGATCATCACGTCGATGCTCGACCGCCACCCCCGCCTGATGCTGGACATCTCCTGGCGCGTCCTGGACGACGCCTATTTCTCGGACCCGGAGGCGAGGGCGGCCTACGTTCCCTTCCTGAACCGGTACTCGGAGCGCGTTCTTCCCGGGACCGACTTCCTGGCCTCGAGAGACAAGAGCTTCACGGTCTACCGCACCGAGTTGGAGGTCACGAGCCGGATCCTGCGGTACCTCGACGACACCGCCTTCCGCAACATCGCGCTCGGGCAGAACTACTTCCGCCTGCTGGGTCTGGACTACACGGCCCCGAGGGTTTGCGCGGGGGCCTGAGAGCGCCACGGAAAAATCGGCGGCAGCGCCCGGCGGGTTTTGCCGCTACAACCGTGCCCGAATCTCCCACAGGTCCGGGAACACCGGCTTGTTGAGCGTCGTGGCCAGATAACGGGACCCCGCGGATCCGCCGGTTCCGGGTTTATGGCCGATGGTCCGCTGCACCATCTTCATGTGGCGGTAGCGCCATTCCTGCAGCCCCTCGTCCAGGTCCACGAGGCGCTCGCACACCTGGGCGTTGCGGGCATCCCCGCGATAGATGCGGACCAGGACCTCCTGCGTGGCCTCGTCCGTCACCACCGGCCGCGTCACATCCCGCTCCAGGCTTGTGCGCGGAAGGTCGTATCCCTCCGTGGCCAGGTAGCGGAGGAAGCAGTCCCACAACGTGGGCGCGCTCCAGCGGCGCTCGAGGTCCAGCCGTGCGCGGCTTCCCGGTTCGAAGCGCTTCATGGCGCTCCGGTGCTTCCAGCCCAGGCAGAACTCGAGGGCTCGGAACTGGTCGGACTGGAAGCCGCTGGCAGTGTCGAGATGGTCACGGAAGGTCAGGAACTCGACGGGGCTCATCGTCTCGAGGATGTCGAGCTGCGCGACCAGCACCTTGAGGATGGTGAGGATCCGCTTGAGCGTATGCCGGGCCCGGGGCGCGTCTCCGTTCTCGAGCAGGCGACAGCAGTAGTCCATCTCGTGGAGAAGCACCTTGAACCACAGTTCGTAGACCTGGTGGATGACGATGAACAGCATCTCGTCGTGTTCAACGTCGTCCCTCGGCTTCTGGAGCCGGAGCAGCTCATCCAGCCTGAGATAGCGCTCGTAGTTGACGGCTTCCGGGTTGCGGGTCACTCGCTGAGCCTCGGGGGTTCCTCCAGGTAGCCTTCCTCGATAAGGATGGCCTCGATCTCGTGCCAGACCGCGAGCTGGCTGTCGTGGGCGCCGTCATGTTCCAGCGCCACCTCGGAGATGCGCCCCTCCCATTCGTTGACGAGATAGAGCGCGTCCAGGACCTCGTCGTCCTCTTCCGACTCCGCTGCGCCGTGCGCCTCCAGAACCAGAAGCACGTCCGCGGAGGTGACGTGATAGGCAAAGCTCAGGTCGCACCTCCCGCGGATCGTGCCTCCGGCAGGCCCTCAGTCGGCCGCCGTGATCGTGGCCCTCAGCAGACGCTCCAGATTGCGGATGTGCACTTCCAGCTCCGCCTGCAGCTCCTCGTACCGGACCTGCGCGTCCCGTCCGGGCATCTGGTCGGCGCGGTTGAGCATCGAGTAGAGGTAGTTCATCTGGCTGAGCAGCATGCGCTCGGGATAGCGGATGCCGTCGTCGCTCTCGTTCACCAGCGCCCTCTCGATCTCCTGCAGCTGTTCCAGGGCCTCCTGCATCTCGTCCCGGTCCTCGAGGCCGGGGGTGACCTCCGCGATCTTCGCCGCGGCCATGCGCGCCTGGCTGAGCGCGTCGCGCACCTGCATGGCCAGTGTGAACTGCTCGCGCAGGTGGTCCATGGTGACGCCGTCGGCGGCCACCCGCGGGTCCATGAGCACCTCGGCGCTCGCGGTGGTGCTCCAGTCGCCCACGTTCAGGCGCACCTGATAGGTGCCCGGCAAGGCTACCGGTCCACCCCGGCCGGCACGCGCGGGACTGGCGTCCCAGGGGCCCGGATAGCGGAAGTCCCAGTTGAAGCGGTGCATGCCGGCCGAGTTGGGCATTCTGGGGGTGCCGACGCGCTCAAGGGTGGGCGCGCGCATGCCCGGTTCGGCCGGAGGCACCATCTGCTCGCCCATGGCGTCGCTCGAGAAGGAGCGCACGAGATTGCCCTCGGCGTCCAGGATGTCGAGCGTGACCTCGTCCGCGTCGTTCGCCAGGTAGTAGTCGATCATCACTCCGGGGCGCGGATATTCGGGCGCCGCGGGATCGAAGCCTCCGCCGAAGCCGGAGCTGAAGGCCCGGTATGCGGGGCGCGGCGCGAAGAGATGCGCCTCCGCGGCGGTGACCTCCGCGCTCAATTCATGGAGAGGACCGAGGTTGTCGAGGATCCAGAAGCCCCGTCCCATGGTGGACAGAACCAGGTCGCCCAGATGCACCTTCATGTCGGTGATGGGCGTGGTGGGCATGTTCAGCTTGAACGACTGCCAGCTGCCGCCGTCGTCGAAGGAGATGAACATCCCGAACTCGGTGCCCGCGTAGAGCAGTCCCTCGCGGCCCGGGTCCTCGCGCACCACGCGCACCGGGTGGTCGTCCGGAATGCCGTTGTCGCCGGTGGTGATGCGGGTCCAGGACTGGCCGTAATCCTCGGTCCGGTACGCGTAGGGCTCGAAGTCGCCCAGCTGGTAGCGCAGGATGGTGGCGTATGCCTTGGCCGGATCGTGCGGCGACACGTCGATGTTCTGCACCCGGCCGCGCCCCGGCATGTCGGGGGTGACGTCGGTCCAGTTCGCACCTCCATCGCGCGTAACGTGGATGGGGCCGTCATTGGCGCCCGTCCAGATGACGTTGGGGTCGTGGGGCGATTCCTGGATGTCGTAGAGGACGCTGTAGTGCTCCTCTCCGGTGATGTCGCGCGTGATCGGCGCCCCGGAGGCCATCTGGGTCTCGGGCTCGAAGGCCGTCAGGTCGGGGGAGATGGTCTCCCAGGTCATCCCCTCGTCGGTGGTGCGGTGCACGAACTGGGAGGTGTGGTAGACGACGTTGGGGTCGTTGGGGGAGACGTGGATGGGCGCCACCCGCTGGAAGCGGTAGGGCAGGTCGGCCGGGTTGCGGCCGTACAGGTCCCACGCGCCCACGTAGTACTGCTTCTCCTGGTCGGTGCTCCAGCTGTAGCGGCCGAAACGGCCCTTGCAGTTGGCGTAGACGATGTCCGGGTTGCCGGGCTTGGGCACCACCGGCCCCGTCTCGCAGCCGCCGACGGCGCGCCAGTGGGCCGTGTGGCCCCCGGGCATCCCGTAGGGCAGCCGGCTGGGCACGGCGATCGTCGAATTGTCCTGCTGGCCGGCGTACAGCCAGTAGGGGAAGCGGTCGTCGATGTCGACCTGGTAGAGCTCGGCCGTGGGCTGGTTGTTCTGGGTGGACCAGGTGAGGCCGCCGTCGCGGGTGACGTTGGCGCCGCCGTCGTTGGACTGGACGAACAGGTCGGGGTCGTCCGGGTTGATCCACATGTCGTGGTTGTCGCCGTGCGGAGTGGGGCGGCGCTGCCAGTCCGCCCCGCCGTTGGTCGACTTGTAGAACCCCTCGTTGTTGACGTAGACTATGTCCGCGTTGGTGGGGTCGGCGTCCACACCGGTGTAGTAGAACGGCCGGTTGAGGATCGGGTTGTAGCTCGACACCTGACGCCAGGTGGCGCCCCGGTCGTCGGAGCGATAGAGGCCGTCCTCGGGCTCCGGCGCCTCGATGAGCGCGTACACCCGGTCCGGATCCGCGGGGGACACCGCGAGGTCGCTCTTGCCGAAGAGCCCGCCCGGCAGGCCCTGCTCCAGCTGGCTCCAGCTGTCCCCGCCGTCCGAGGACTTGTAGATGCCGCCCTCGTACGCCCCGCTGATGATGGTCCAGGGCTTGCGCTCGCCCCGGTACATGCCGGCGTAGATCTCGTCCGGGTTGTCGGGGGCCAGTTCGAGGTCGACCGCGCCGGTCGAGTCGGAGACGAAGAGCACCAGCTCCCAGTTCGCGCCCCCGTCGCGGCTCCGGTAGACCCCGCGCTCCGGGTTGGGCTTGAAGGTGTTGCCCATCGCGGCAACGTAGACCAGTTCGGGATCGTCGGGATGCACCTCGACGGCGCCGATCTGCCCGGCGTCGGGGAGCCCGATGAAGCGCCAGCTGTCTCCGGCGTCGTCGGACCGGTAGATGCCCTTTCCGGTGATCACGTTGCTGCGGATGCCGTCCGAGCCGGTTCCCGCATAGATGATGTTCGGGTCCGAGGGCGCCACCCGGATCGCGCCCATCGAGCCGGTGGCCAGGTAGCCGTCGGAGATGGGCCGCCACGTCTGTCCGTAGTCCCCGGTCTTCCAGATTCCACCGCCGACCGCTCCCATGTAGAAGGTCTCGGGGTGGCTGGGATGCCCCGCGACAGTGGTGACGCGCCCGCCGCGGGCGGGTCCCACGGTGCGGTAGCGCATCCCGTCGAAGAGGGAAGGCGAGACCGACGCGCTCGCTGCGGATCCGTTGGACTGCGCCTCGGCCGGCGCCGCCGCGAATGCGAGTGGGAGAAGCGACAGGGCGAGCAGGAGGGTGATGACGTTCTTCATGTGAGCCCCTTTGGGATGATTCGGTGACAACCTGGTTAATCTAAAGCGATGGGCCGGGCTCCGCTTCCCCGCGGGAGCGGATCGTCCCGAATATGCATGCGTTCGGTCGACATGCGGTATTGGGCCCCACGGCGACCCGTTTCGCGATGGTACCGGTTCCTATCTGCGCCCGGTGCCCCGCTCCGACGCAATGCGCTCGACCCGTTCCGCCAGCCGGGCATCCCCCAGCGACTTCGCTACGCGCTCGAAGCCGGGGGTCGCGCCGCTCCAGCGGAGTTCCTCGAGGTCATCGAACAGCGAGGCGTCGTCCCGAAGCGTGGCCAGATCCCGGAACAGCAGCGCGTCCCGCCATCCGGCGCGGAGGTTCTCCTGCAGCCTCGCGGCGCCCCGTACGGCGACGGCCCACGGGAGGCTTCGGATGGGGATGGCTTCCAGATGACCGTAGTGGCCGAGCACCGTGGATGTGGACTTGGCGCCCCAGCCGGGGATGCCCGGAAACCCGTCCGCGCTGTCGCCCACCAGCGCCAGGTAATCGGGGATGGAGGCCGGCCGCACTCCGAACCGGTCGACCACCCCCTCTTCGTCGCGCAGGGTGCGTTGGCGCCGGTCGAACTGAACGATGCGGGTCCCCGAGACGCACTGGGTGAGGTCCTTGTCGGGCGTGCAGATGAAGACTCGCTCCACGGCCGGGTCCGCGCCCGCCAGCCGGGCCGCCGAGGCCAGGCCGTCGTCGGCTTCCAGCTCGACCATCGGCCACACCGCGATCCCCATCGCCGTCAGGGCGCCCTCCAGGGGGTGGAACTGTGCGTGGAGCGCGGGATCGATGCCCGCCGAACTCTTGTACCCCGGCCACAGATCGTTGCGGAAGGATTCGATGACGTGGTCGGTGGCCACCCCGATATGGGTGACGCCCGCCTCCAGCATGCCCAGCAGGGAGTGCAGCACGCCGACGAGAGCGCCCACCTCGCGGCCCGCCCGGTCTTCCCGCGACGGGACCGCGTAGAAGTGGCGGAACAGCTCGTAGGTGCCGTCGATGAGGTGGACGTTCACGGGCGGGCGGATGTTCGGGGTGTTCGGTGCATGAGCGGGTCGGCTGCGCGGCCCGGGCCGGGGATGAGCGGAATCCCCGCTCGGGACGGTCCTTCCGGTGGCCGCAGCCGCGGAGCGGCCCGGACCCTGCGATGCCGACGACCGGAACCATGCGGGCAGGATGGTCCGGCGCGCAAACCTCGCGTGAGCGAGAGGCCGGACGCGTACATCGAACACAGGACCGGCGCCCGTTTGACACGCCATTCCGCCCGCAGCCTTATTGACGGAGCGACTCTGGTGGCGCAGCGCGCTGATGTGCGCAGCATCCCTCGTTGTCGCGCATCGCTCGATCAGCAGAGGAGGTATCGACATGTATGCTCCCGCCCCCCGTACCGTTCTCGCCGTTTCATGGCTGGCTGTCGCCGGCCTGGCCCTTCCCGCCGGGACGCTCGCCCAGGTGCCGCCGCAGCGCACCACCGCCTTCGTCAACGCGAACGTGGTGCCGATGGACCGCGAGGGCGTCCTCCCCGACTACACGGTCATCGTCTCCAGCGGCCGCATCGTGGACATGGGGCCGTCGGCCTCGGTCGATCCGCCCGCCGGCGCCATGGTCATCGACGCCGCCGGCAAGTACCTCATGCCCGGCCTCGCCGAGATGCACGGGCACATGCCCGGCGGCGACATCGAGGAAACGGTGATGTTCCTCTACGTGGCCAACGGTGTCACCACCGTACGCGGCATGCTGGGGCAGAACGGCCACCTTGCCTTGCGTGCTCGGGCCAACGCGGGCGAGATCGTGGCCCCTACCCTCTACATGGCCGGCCCGAGCTTCAACGACGGGAGCGTGAACTCCCCCGCGGAGGCCGAGGACCAGGTGCGTCGCCAGAAGCGCGAGGGATGGGATCTGCTGAAGATCCATCCGGGACCCACGCTCGACGAATACAACGCCATGGCGGTGACTGCCCAGGAGGTGGGAATCCGCTTCGCCGGGCATGTGCCGGCGGACGTGGGACTCGAGCACGCCATCCTCATGGGCCAGGAGACCTTCGACCACCTCGACGGCTACATCGAGTACCTGGACGCCTTCGAGGGCGAGGTCGATGAGGACCGGCTCGAATACATCGTGCAGCTGACCCGCGACGCGGGCGCGTGGGTTGTCCCCACCATGGTCCTCTGGGAGGTCGGCATCATCGGCCGGGGCGACGCCGCCGAGTTGGCGCGCTACCCGGAGATGCGCTACTGGCCCGGATTCCAGGTGGAGGGTTGGGAAGGCCGACAGCGGGCCGCGGCGTCCCGGACCAGCCCCGAACGGGCGGCGCAGTGGGCGGCGAACCGAAATCGGGTGCTGGAGGCGCTGTCGGATGGCGGCGCGGGCATTCTTCTGGGCACCGATTCGCCACAGATCTTCAGCGTGCCGGGCTTCTCGATCCACCGCGAGATGAAGGCGATGGCCGACGCGGGGATGTCCGACTGGGAGATTCTGGCCAGCGGGACCCGCAACGTGGGTGAGTATTTCCAGGGGAGGGACTCGTTCGGCACGGTGGCGGTCGGGCGGCGCGCGGATCTCCTGCTGCTGAACGCGAATCCGCTGTCCGACGTGGCCAACGTGGCCGACCGCGCGGGCGTCATGTTCCGGGGCCGATGGCTGCCCGAAGAGGAGATTCAGAGAAGACTGGAGGAGATCGCGGATGAGATGGGGAACTGAGCTGCGGGATCAGCGCCGGATGTTGCGCGGAGCCAATGCATCGGCAGGTCATCTGCGAACCTTGACAAGGGTTTACGCCACTGCCGCGCTGCTCGCAACGTTTTTCGTTGCGCGCCCCGTTGCCGCCCAGAGCGTCGACGCGGACGCGTGGAACGCGGCCATCTCCCGCTTCGAGCAGAAAATGGAGGCACAGGTGGCGGCCGACGATGTCGGCGGGGTCAGCGCCGCCGTCGCGAGAGGCAGCGACGTCGTATGGGCCCGGGCCTTCGGATGGGCCGACCGCGACCGGCGCATTCCGGCCGGGGTGGGCTCCATCTACCGGGTGGGCTCCATCTCCAAGACCGTGACCGCGGTGGTGATGATGCGGGCGGTGGAGCGGGGCTACATCGACCTCGACCAGCCGCTGAGCGACATCTTTCCGGCCTCCGCCCGCTTCCCCGGGGCAATGGCGGGCGCTCCGGCGCCCACCGTCCGCCAGTTCGCGAGCCACACTTCCGGGCTGGTGCGCGAACCCGACTGGGACATCGCGGCCTCCGGGCCCATCGAGATCTGGCAGGAGCGGATCGTCGAGTCGATCCCGCTGAGCCGTTTTCAGAACGCGCCGGGCGTGGAATACTCCTACTCCAACATCGGCTACGGCACGCTGGGGCTGGCCGTGGCCCGGGCCGTGGGACGGCCCTTCATGGAGTTCGTCGAAGAGGACGTCTTCAAGCCGCTGGGCATGACAAGTTCCACCTTCGTCATCGGAGCCGAACTCGCGCCCCGGCTGACCGTCGGCTACGTGAACCGCGGGGATGGAAACCCGGACCCGGAGCAGCCGGCGCGCGAGCATGCCGGGCGCGGCTACAAGGTGCCCAACGGAGGCGTCTACTCGACCGTCGGCGACCTGGCCCGCTTCATGGGCGCGCTTCAGGGAAGGGCCTCGCCGGCAGTCCTTTCCGAAGAGAGCGTTGCGGAGATGAGCCGGGTCCACACCCCCGAGGATCCCGACAACGGCTATGGCCTGGGCGTGATGATCCGCACGGCGGACGACGGAGCACGGCTCATCGGGCACTCCGGATCCGTGGCCGGCTATAACGCCTACATGCTCTTCGAGCCGGAGTCGGGGCTGGGCGTGGTGCTGCTGCGCAACTACAACCAGGGCGAGGCCAGCCTGGGCGCGTCGGGCCAGGAGCTGCTCGTGGAGTTGCTGGGCGCGCTGAGGTGAGGTAGCCCGGTCCGGAGGGGGCGGCCCGGACAGACGGGATAGGCGGGCCCCGGTCCCCGGCCGCTCGTCACGTACCGAGGGGTGGGCGGCCCTCCCTGCGCCACCCGCCGCGCCCCTGGCCGGAAGCTGGTCGGATCCACCTCAGCCGCCTGCGTCGAACAGGCGCATCTGGCCGCCCCGCTCGGGCCTGCGGAACCCATCCGTCGCCAGCTCGTACGATCGGCGCTTCAGCCCGAGCCTGCTGCAGCTTA
>JAJDVR010000270.1 GCA_022826025.1 Gemmatimonadota bacterium
TTTGGTGCGATTTCCCCTCTGTTCGTGGGCGGCGAAGTCAGATGGGGTCTGAAGGCAGGAAACGCAGATCGCGCAGCCCTGATTGAACTTACGTGATTCCCTGCCGTGATTCAGGCCACCGGTGGTCTGCCATTTTGGCAGACTCAGCAATTGCCACCTGACAAAATGGCAGACGTGAGCACGTCCGCTACCGGTAGAAGAGCTCCACCAGGCTCATCGGCACGACCGGGAGGTAGGTCACCATCACCAGCACGGCCAGAAGCACCGCCACGAACCAGACGTTCACCTTGCTGACGTCCCAGATGTCGGCCTTCGCCACCGAGCAGGCGGTCACCAGCACGCTGGCCACCGGGGGGGTCTGCTGCCCGATCCCCAGGTTGAGGGTCACCACCAGGCCGAAGTGCACCGGGTCGATGCCGGCCGCGTGCACCAGGGGCATCACCACGGGCACGACCAGGATGATGGCGGCGGCGGAGTGCAGGAAGAGCCCGATCGCCAGGAAGAAGACGTTCAGCAGCGCGAGGATGGCCCAGCGCGACTCGGTGATGCCGATGATGCTGTCCGCCACCCGCTGCGGGACCTGGGCCTCGGTGAGGTAGTCGCCCAGCAGGGCCGAGGTGGCCACCAGCAGCATGACCACGGCGGTCTGAACGCCCCCGTCGAGGGCGGCGCGGCGCAGCGCGGCCAGGTCGATTTCCCGGTAGATGAGCCCGCCCACCACGAGGGCGGCCACGACCGCCAGCCCGGCTCCCTCGGTGGCGGTGACCCAGCCGGTGAAGATTCCGCCCAGGATGATCACCGGAAGCAGGAGCGCCCAGCCGGCGTCGCGGAAGGTGGTCCAGACGCGTTTCAGCTGAAACGTGTGCTCCACCGGAAAGCCGTTTCGCAGCGCCAGCACGTACGCCACCGCCATCAGCAGGATGCCGCCGACGACGCCGGGCACCACTCCGGCCACGAACAGTTCGACGATGGAGCTCTCCGACATCACCCCGTAGATGATCATGGGGATGGAAGGGGGGATGATGACCGCGAGCGTCGCCGAGGAGGAGGTCACGGCGGCCGCGAACGGCGTCGAGTAGCCGCGCTTCTTCATCGCCGGGATGAGGATCGACCCCAGGGCGGCCACGTCCGCCACCGCGGAGCCGGAGATCTCGGCGAAGAAGAGGGACGCCGAGATGGAGACCATCGCCAGCCCGCCGCGGATGGCGCCGAAGAGCGCCGAGGCGAAGGCGATCAGTCGCCGCGAGATGCCGGTCGCGTTCATGATCGCGCCCGCGAGGATGAAGAGCGGGATGGCGATCAGCGGGAAGGAGGTGGCGCCGGTGAAGAGCACGAGACCGGCATTGGGGATCGCCGCCGCCCCGGAGGTCACTACCATCGCGATCAGCGCGATGACGCCCAGGGCGACCGCGATGGGCACGTTGATCGTCACCAGCGCGATCATCCCCAGGAACATCAACAGCAGGGTCACGGGCCGCCCTCGCTCGGGGCTTCGGCTGCCGTCCGGCCGCTGCCGGTGCCCGCGGCGGCCTCCTGGCTCGACCCGCCCCCCGCCCGCAGCATTTCCGGCAGGCTCAGCAACTGCGCGATCACGAAGAGCACGCAGCCGATGGGAATGACGGATTGGGTCAGGCGTGTGGGCACCCATGGCAGGCTCACCATGCCGGAGCCCTCCAGGATGACCAGCACCCGCCACCCCGCCCACGCCGCGATCAGGAAGAACGCGATCACCACGGCCTCGCCCGCGACCACGACCGGAATCCGCCACGGCCGCCCGAGCCGCCGCACCAGGTTGGGGAACCCGATGTGCGCCCGCTTGAGGGCCGCCAGCGCCGCCCCGTAGTAGGTGAGCCAGGCCAGCAGGATGGACGCCACCTCGTCGTACCATACCAGCGCCGCCCCGAACTTGCGGAAACCGACGCCCATGACGACGACCACGGCCAGGGCCGCTACCAGCACGAGCACGATCGCCTCCAGCAGGCGCTCGAAGCGGGTGTGCAACGTGGTCATGGGCAGGGTGGTCAGGGAGCTTCTCCGGGAAAGTCGGACGCGATCACCGGAGCAGCATCCGCGATCTTCGCCCGCCGGGCAAGTTGGAGATCATGGTCCGCGCGTTGGCCGGTCCGGCGGTCGGGCGACGAGGCGGACCCGGCCACTCGATCATCCCTGCCCGGCCTTTCGGCGCAGGGTCGGGACCCAGCGCGGCACCTCGCGGCAGTAGGCATCGTAGTCCGCGCCGAATGTGCGGCGCAGATCCGGCTCCTCCCTGAGCGCCACGAACGCCGTCAGCCACAGCCAGTACGCCAGCGCGTAGCCAAGCAACGCCAGGGACGAGAAGAACACCGCTTCCCCGAACAGAATGGCGACCACGCCCAGCAGCAGCGGATGGCGGGTGCGGCCGTACCAGCCGTGGGTGAGGAGCGCCGTGGCCTCTCTCCCCGGAACGGCAGAGGTCCGGTGCCGCAGCAGGTGCACTGCGGACCAAAGGTAGAGGTAGATGCCGAACCCCCCGAACCCCGCACCCAGCCAGCGTGCCGGGCCGATGTCCGGGTGGAGCATCGCCATGCCTTCGGTGCGGCCGAGGATCAGCGCGGGGAGGCCGACCGTGAAGACTCCGTGCAGCACGATGGCGGTGGCCACAAACGCAACCACGGCGGAGCGCGACCCTCCGGCGTCGCCGGCTCGACCGGGATCCCGGTTCTCGGCCTGCGCTTTCTTCGACATTACTCTCCGATGTTGCCGGATTCCGACCAACGCCGCGTCGCCATGTCGTCCGAGGACTGCGGCGGGCAAGTCCCGCAACGAGAATCTAGCATCGGAAGATGAGGAGGCATCTCCTGCTGCAACCTCGCCCGGACACCCTCTCCCATCATCAGCGGCGCGTGCTGGGGGAGCTTGGAACGACGCCCGACGGTTTCGTGCTCTACGGCGGAGCCGCGCTCGCGCTCCGGCTGGCGCATCGCAGGCCGGACGAATTCAGCTTCCTGTCGGCGCAGCCATTCGATCCTCTCCTGCTCCTCGACAGGGTTCCGTACCTGCGCGACGCCGAGGTCATCCGGCGGGGGAGGGACTTGCTCTCGTGCATCGTCGATCGCGGCGGAATCGTGCGCGTCTCCTTCTCCGGCCGCGTGGTACACAACCGTGTGGAGGATCCGGATTTGGCGGAGCCGCCCGGCATCGAGGTCGCCTCGCTGGCGGACTTGGCAGCCACCGCGGTCCAGGCTGTCGGGAAGCGCTCCCGCGCGACGGACCACCTCGACATCGATGCCCTCCTGCGGGTGGGCGGCATGAGCCTGAGACGTGCTTTCGGCGCGGCCGCCGCCGTGTTCGGCGATCGATTCGACCCGCCGGCTGCGCTCAACGCGCTCACCTTCTTCGGAGACGGTGATCTGCACCGGGTGCCGGGGTCGGTGCGCAAGCGGCTGGCTCGGGCGGCGGACGGGGTCGATCCCGACCGCATCCCGCGATTGGCGGCGCGTCCCGGGCTTGGGTCCGCGCAGGGGCCGCATGCCCGATCCGCCCGAGACTCCGCATCTGCCCGGTCGCTGCCCGTCCGGAAACGGCGGGGTTAGAGGCCTCGGACCCGGGCGGGCCGCCTGAAGTTGCTGACGCGATACGTCGGTTATGGGTAGATTGCGCCGATGCAGACTTCTGACCATGGACCCCACGCGTTCGCGCCGTGAAACCGTGACGGCCACATCCCCGCTCCGCAGCCTCGCGTCGGAGTTCTACGCGGACACCCTGTCGCCGAAGGCCGTTCCGGCGCTGGCGGCGGGGGTCACCTCCGGCCTGGGTCTGGTCGCCTCCCAGGTCGCTTTCGGAAGCCTCATTTTCTCGGGCGCCCTGGCTCCCTACTCCTCGCAGGGCGTCGGCCTGGTGCTGTTCGGCAACTTCGCCGCGTGCCTGGTCATCGCGCTCGCAGGGGGCTTTCGCGGGGCGATATCGGGACTCTCTCCCGCGCTTGTGATCGTGATGGCGCTGATCGGCGCCACGATGCCGGCGGACGGCGAAGCGCTGTTCGCGACCACCGTGGCGGCGCTCATGATCGGCGCGGTCGCGACCGGCGTGTGCTTTCTCCTGATCGGGCGATACCGGCTCGCCAACCTGGTGCGCTTCGTGCCCTACCCGGTGGCGGGCGGTTTCGTGACCGGAATCGGCGTCGCGGTGTGCCTTTCCTCCATGTCCATGATGGGCGTGAATCCGGACTGGCGCGCGATCCCGGCGCTCGTGCAGACCTCGGAGCTGTGGAAGTGGAGCCCGGGCGCGGCGTTCGGGATCGCCCTCTATCTCGCGATGAAGCGGTGGGGCCACCCGCTAATCCTTCCCGCCAGTGTCGTGGCGGGCGTCGGTGGGTTCCATCTCGTACTCGCCGCGCTGGGCATCTCCGGCGAGGAGGCCAGGGCGGCGGGCCTCCTTCTGACGAGCACCGCGCAAGGCGGCCTGTGGCCGGCGTTCGCGCCCGGCGACCTGGGGCAGGTGGACTGGGCGGCAATGGCCACGCAGCTCCCGACCCTGCTCGCGCTGGTGCTGGTCGCCCTCATCGTCGTGATCATGAACCTCGCCGGCCTCGAGATGGCCGCGAACGAGGACCTGGACTGGGATCGCGAGTTCAGCGCGGCGGGACTCGCCAGCGTGGTGGCGGGTCTCGGCGGCGGCACCGCGGCGAGCATGATCGTGCCCGCATCGCTGCGCAGCAAGCTGTTCGGGGCCGGTACCCGCCTGACCGGCGTCGTCACCGCCCTCGTCATTGCGGCTGGCGTGTTCCTCGGCGGAGGCATGCTGGAACTGGTCCCTGTGCCGCTCGTGGGAGGCATGCTGTTCTTCGCCGGCGCCGGCATGCTCGACCAGGGGCTTGTGATGAGCCGCAAGCGGCTGCCCTGGTCGGAGTACGGCATCATCGTGCTGATCGGCGTGGTCATCGTCGCTTTCGGGCTGCTCGAGGCTGTGGCAGCCGGGATGCTGGCCACGCTCATGTTCTTCACCGTGCGCCTGAGCCGCGTGGACCCGATCGAATCGCGCTTCACCGCGCGCGAACGCAGCAGCACCCTGGCACGTTCCGTCCCGGACCGCGCGATCCTGCTCGAGGAGGGCGAGCGCGTGCTCGCGTACCGGCTGCGCGGCTACGTCTTCTTCGGAAGCGTCTACCCCCTGGCCGATCATCTCAACGCAGCCCTTGGCGGCGATCCCCGTCCCAACTGTCTATTGCTGGATTTCGGGGATGTCTCGGGCTTCGACTACTCGGCGGTGAACGTGCTGGCCAGGTTCGTGCAAACGGCGAACGCGGCGGGCGTGAAGGTGGTGCTGAGCGCGCCGTCCGAGCAACTCACGACCGTCCTGGAGCGCAACCTCCCCGCCTCGGAATTCGCTGCGGTGCGGATCGAGCCGAATGCGGACCGCGCTCTGGAGTACTGTGAAGAGACTGTGATTGCCGCGTGGAAGGCACACGCCAGCGCTGTCGACGAGCGCCGTGTCTCGCTGTTCAGGCGCGCCGCCGGCGACCTCGAGCGCCATCTGGAGCGCCAGATTCGTTTCGAGGAACTCATGGACGAGCTTCGCAGCTGGTTGAATCCGCGCCGATATGCTGCGGGGGAGCCCCTCGCGGGGCGGGAGGTGCCGAACGAAGGCCTGCAGCTGCTGACGTCCGGCCGGGCCTCCGCGCATGATGCCGAGGGCAGGCGTTCCCGTCAGTACGGACCCGGCGACGCAATCTGGCCGGTCGACCCGTCGGACGATGAGGCGCCCACGGTGACCGCGGACAGGTCCTGCGAGGCGATGTTGCTGACCCCGCCCGCCCGGCGCCGACTGGAGGAACTCGAGGAGCGGCTCGCGCTCAGGCTATATCGCTACCTGCTGGCCGGACGATTCGAGGCAGGCGCGGGAGGCTCTCCGCCGGACGACGCCGCGAATCCAGGGTCGGAGCCCGGGCCGTGAGCTTCGGAGGGCTTCAGCAGCGGGCCGGCAGCATGACGAAACCCGCCACCCTGAAGTGGTGGTCGAGCGTGAGCGCTTCCTGGATGCCCAGTTCGGTCATCACCACGAAGCTGGCGGCATCCGCGAGCGAGAAGGGCTGACCGGAGAAGCGTTCGATCCAGTTCGCGATCGCGGCCTCCTCCCGCTCCGGAGTGATGTACTCGATCTCGGTGGGAGCCTCGCGGACCGCCTTGAGAAAGGAGGAGGCGGCCTGGAGACCCGCGCGACGAAGGAGCAACGCGTGAGTCTCGGCGACCACGACGTTGGTGGTCACGATTCTCGCGCTCCGCCCGATGCGCGCGCGCAGACTCTGGGCCAAGGCCCGGTGTTCGGGGTTCCGGTCGTTGGCCAGCGGGTACCACGCGCTGGTGTCGACGAAGAGGCTCTTGGCCCGGATCAGGACTCGCCGCGCTCTTGCGGGGAGGTTGACCAGGACGCGATCTCGGTGGCGGCGAGATACTCGTCGTGCTCGCCGCTCTAGCCCGCCAACTCCCCCACCCTTCGCACCAGTTCGCCGCCGCCGTCGACCTCCTCCGCGAACTCCTCGTAGATGGCGTCGCTGGCGGCGCGGAAGCGCGCCCGGTCGGCCTCGTTCACCTCGATGCCGGCGGCGCGCAATTCTTCCAGCAGCTCGGCATCCATGCGCGCGGCGGTCTCGTACACGAACGCCTGCATCTCGCGCGCGGTGTCCTCGAGGATGCCGCGCACCTCCTCCGGAAGACGCTGCCAGCGCGCCTCTCCCACGGTCACGAACGCGGGCGTGTACACGTGCCCGGTGAGCGACAGGTACGACTGCACCTCGTGCAGCTTGGCCGAGGCGATCTGCGCCAGGGGGTTCTCCTGCCCGTCCATCACCCCGGTCTGGAGCGCGACGAAGACCTCGGCCAGGGGCATGGGCGTGGGGTTGGCGCCGTAGGCCTGGAAGAGCTTGACCCGCCAGACCCCGCGCGGGGTGCGCAGCTTGATGCCCGCGAGGTCCTCCGGCGCGCGGATCGGGCGCGCGTTGTTGGTGATGTGCCGGAAGCCGTTCTCCCACAGCGCGAGGATGCGGTAGCCCTCGGCTTCGGCGAGCGGGGCCAGGTGATCCCAGAAGACATCCTCCTCGATGCGCTTCATGTGCTCCCGGTCCTGCACCAGGTACGGCATCTCGAAGAGCCCGAAGCCGTCGATGACCGACGACATGACCGTGGACGGCAGCGACATCTCCACGGTGCCCAGCTTGAGCTTCTGCAGGAGCACGTCGTCACCGCCGAGCTGGCTCGAACCGTAGACGATGACCCGTCCGGCCTCGCCCAGGCGCTCGTTGGCGCGCTCGGCGAATTCGTTCGCCACGATGTCGTAGAGGGACTCGGGGGCGCCCACATGTCCCAGGCGGATCTCGACGGGGCCGGTGTCCTCGCCGGGGGCGCAGGCGAACAGGGCGCAGACGGCGATCAGGGCGGGCGCCAGAATGTGCTTCCGGGACATCATCTCTCTCCAGTGTGATATCACTCATGAGTCGGGCATAGTATCATGATTCAGACAAGTGATATCATGCATGAGCGACGCGTGATATCAGTCATCATCCTCATCCGCAGGCTGGCTCGTCGTCGCGAGATGTTCGAGCGCCGCGTCAACGCCACCCCCGCGATGCGGAACCCGCGCCAGCCGCAGCCCCATCTCCACGCCCGCGAGCGTGCCGGCGAGGGTGAGTTCGTTGACGTCTCCCAGATGGCCGATGCGGAACACGCGCCCGTCGAGCTTCCCGAGGCCGGTGCCGAGCGACATGTCGAAGCGGTCGAGGATGACCTGACGCAGCGCGTTGGCGTCATGGCCATCGGGGAGCAGGACGGCGGTGAGCGAGTTGGAGTGCTCGCACGGGTTCGCGCTGTAGCACTCGAGATCCCAGGCGGCCACCGCGGCGCGGGTGGCCTCGGCGAAGCGGCGGTGGCGCGTGAACACCCGGTCGAGCCCCTCCTCGGCGAGCATGGCGAGCGACTCGCGCAGGCCGAAGAGGAGGGTGGTCGCGGGGGTGTAGGGGAAGAAGCCGCTCGCGTTGGCCGCGAGATGATCGTCCCAGTTGAAGTAGGAGTGGGGCAGCGGCGACGCCGGGCGGGCGGCCAGGGCTCGTTCGCCGGCGGCGGTGAAGCCGAGGCCGGGCGGGAGCATGAGTCCCTTCTGCGAGCCGGTGACGGTCACGTCGACGCCCCATTCGTCGTGGCGAAAGTCGATGGACGCGAGCGAGGACACCGTGTCGACCATGAAGAGGGCGGGATGGCCGGCGGCGTCGATGGCGGCGCGGATGTCGGGAATGTTGGTGGTGACGCCGGTGGAGGTCTCGTTGTGCACGACCATTACCGCGCGGATGCGCCCCTTGGTGTCGCGGCGCAGCCTGTCCTCGACCAGTTGCGGGCCGACGCCCGCGCGCCAGTCGCCCGGAACCAGGTCGACGTCGAGCCCGAGGCGGCCGGCCACCTCCGCCCACTTGTCGGCGAAGAAGCCGCGGTCGAAGGCCAGGACGCCGTCCCCCGGGGAGAGGGTGTTGACCAGCGCCGCCTCCCACGCGCCGGTGGCCGAGGAGGGGAAGACGAAGACGGTGCCGTCGGTCCTGAAGATCGGCTTGAGGTCCTCGAGGACGGCCAGGGTGAGTTCCGCGAACTCGGGGCCGCGGTGGTCGATGACCGCCCGGTCCATGGCGCGCCGCACCCGCTCGGGTACGTTGGTGGGGCCGGGAAGCTGAAGAAAGTGCCGGCCGCTGCGTGTGGTCATGCGCGCTCTCGGGTGACGTGGAGAGGGCCGCGGATTAGAATGCGGCGACCCCGCGGCAACGAACCCTGCAAGCTAATGAAGCGCGCCCATGCCTGACCACCGACGCGGGCGGCCCGGCCGCCTACGCCCCCAGCGCGGCTGTGCGTCCGCCCATGCCTGACCACCGACCCCGCATCGGGGACCTCTCCCTGGCCGCCCGGCTGCGGCGCGAGCTGGAGGGCGAGGTGCTCTTCGACCCGGTCAGCCGCGGGCTCTACAGCACCGACGCCTCCATCTACCAGATCGAGCCGGTGGGGGTGGTGGTGCCGCGCACCGTGCAGGACATCAGGACGGCGATCGAGATTGCGGTGCACGAAGGGGTGCCGGTACTGCCGCGGGGGGCGGGGACGTCGCAGGGCGGGCAGGCGGTGGGGCGGGCGCTGGTGGTCGACACCAGCAAGCACCTGGGCGCCATCTCCCGTCTGGATGTGGAAGCGGAGACCGTGCGGGTCGAGCCCGGCGTGGTGCTCGACGACCTGAACCGGTGGCTGGCGCCGCACGGGCTGTTCTATCCGGTGGATGTGGCGACCGCCAGCCGGGCCACCCTGGGCGGCATGGCCGGCAACAACAGTTCCGGGGCGCGGTCGATCCGCTACGGCATCATGGCCGACCGGGTGCGCGCCATCGACGCGGTGCTCGCGGACGGGACCGCGCTCCGCTTCGAGGAGGTGCCGCAGGGGGCGGGTGAAGAGAACGGAGGCGCGCACCACGCGCTGGCGCGCCGCATGTGGGAGATCCGCGCCCGCGAGGAAGAGGAGTTGGCGAGGCGCGTCCCGAAGGTCCTCCGGCATGTCGCCGGCTACAACCTGCATCGCCTGGAGCGTCCCGGGCTGAACCTGGCGCCGCTGCTGGTAGGCTCGGAAGGAACGCTCGCCTTCTTCACCGCCCTCGAGCTCGACCTGGCCCGCCTGCCCCCGCACCGCCTGCTGGGCATCTGCCGTTTCCCCGACCTCGAGAGCGCGCTCGATGCCGTACAACACATCGTCACCCTCGATCCCACCGCGGTCGAGTTGATGGACGACAACGTGCTCCGCCTGGCCTGTGCGAACCCCACCTTCCGCCCCGTGGTGGAGCGGGTCTTTCCCGGCGATCCGGGGGCGGTGCTGGTGGTCGAGTTCTCCGCTTTCGAGGAGCGGGCCGCGCACGAGGGGCTGAACCGGCTCGAGCAGCTGATGGGCGATCTGGGCCATCGCGGCCCCATGCGGCGCGCGCTCACCGCCGCGGACCAGGCCCAGGTCTGGGGTGTGCGCAAGGCCGGCCTCAGCATCGTCATGTCGTCTCCCGGCGATGTGAAGCCGGTCTCCTTCATGGAGGACTGCGCGGTGCCGCTGCCGCGCCTGGCGGAGTTCGGCGCGCGGGTCAACGAGGTATTCGGCCGGCACGGGGCCGACGGCACCTGGTACGCACACGCATCGGTGGGATGTCTGCACGTGCGCCCGTCCCTCAACCTCAAGCAGGGGCCCGACGTGGGCCGCATGCGCGCCATCGCCTCCGAGGTGCACGAGGTCGTGCTCGACCTGGGGGGATCCCATTCCGGGGAGCACGGTGACGGGCTGGTGCGCTCGGAGTTCATCGAGGGTCTGATGGGGCGGCGCATCGCGGCGGCCTTCGAGGAGGTGAAGCAGGCCTTCGACCCGCGCGGGCTCATGAATCCCGGCAAGATCGTCGATCCCCCGCGCATGGATGACCGCAGCCTCATGCGCTACCGACCCGGCTACGCCCACCAGCCCTTCGAGACGACCCTCGACTGGAGCCGGTGGGGCGGCCTGGCCAGCGCCGCCGAGATGTGCAACAACAACGGCGCCTGCCGGAAGTCCGACCCGGGGACCATGTGCCCGTCGTACCGGGTCACCGGCGACGAGAAGCACGTCACCCGGGGGCGCGCCAATGCGCTGCGGCTGGCGCTGACCGGGCAGCTCGGCTCCGACGCGATGCGCTCACCGGAGATGAAGGAGGTCTTCGACCTGTGCATCGGCTGCAAGGCGTGTCGGCGCGAGTGCCCGGCAGGCGTGGACATGGCCCGCATGAAGGTCGAGTTCCTGCACCACTACCGGAAGAAGCATCCTGCCGGCGCGCGAGACCTCGCGCTCGCGCATCTGCCGAGGCTGGCGGCCCGGGGCGCGCGGCTGGCGCCTCTGATCAACGCCGGCGGCGGGAGCCGGCTGCTGCGGGGCATGGGTGAGCGACTTACCGGCATTGCACGGCAGCGCGAGCTGCCAAGGTGGTCCAACAGGCCCTTCCGGAATCCTCCGGCCCCCGGGGGCAAGCCCGAGGTGGTGCTGCTGGTCGACACCTTCAGCCGTTATTTCGAACCTGGGAACGCGCGCGCGGCCATGAAGGTGCTGGAGACGGGGGGGTATCTGGTTGAGGTGGCGGGGGCGTTGGCCGGGCGAGCGGCGCGGGATGGGCCGGGGCGCCGGACAGGTGCCCGGAAGCGGCGTGGCTCCAGGCCCGGAAATGGCTCCGGACCGAGGGCCGGTTCCCGTCCCCTCTGCTGCGGCCGCACGTATCTCAACGCGGGACTCGTGGAGGAGGCTCGAACCGAGGCGCGCCGGCTGCTGGACGCGCTATCGGCCGCCCGCGTCCGTGACGCGACCATCGTCGGACTCGAACCCTCGTGCCTGCTTACGCTGCGCGACGAGATTCCCGCCATGCTCCCCGGGGCCGAATCAGAGGACGTCGCCGGGCGTGCCCTGCTGTTGGAAGAAGTCCTCGTCCGCGATGAAGGACGGGTCCGTGCGCGGCTCGATCTCCAGTCGTCGCACGCGGATTCGGCCTTCATCCATGGACACTGCCATCAGAAGGCCTTCGGCGCCTTCGAAGCCACGCCGCGGGTTCTCGACTGGATTCCCGGGCTCAGGCCCACCGTCATCAAGTCCGGCTGCTGCGGCATGGCAGGCTCCTTCGGCTACGAGGCGGAGCACTACGAGCTGTCGATGAAGATGGCGGAGCTGGACCTGCTCCCCGCGGTGCGTGCGGCGCGCAAGGACGCGCTCCTCGTCGCTGACGGCACCAGCTGCCGGAGCCAGATCGCGCACGGAAGCGGACGCGAAGCGGTGCATGCGGCGGTGGTGCTGGCGGGGGCGCTGGGGGCAGGCAGCGGCTGAGGGCACCGTATCCGCAGTTGATGTTCTGGTGTCGGGATGTCCCGATGGGACGATCTTGTAGACACCTGCAACAATTGGATTCTCTTCAGTTGACGGCGTTCAGCGGAGATGGATACCGTCAGAAGGATCCAGGACGGTTGCGGCCTCCCGCGCCAAGGAGGAGACATGGCGGACGAAACAAGGATACCCGACCAGTTACGCACGCATGTGTGGGAAGGGCAGGTGGACGCCGATCGACTGCGGCGGTACTACGGCCGGCTGGCCGGAGTGCACACACGGAGGGCCTCCACCCTTGCCATTCTCGGGTGCTTCGTTGCCTTCGTCGGCCCTTATCTTGATGCCCTTGGCGCGCCCGGGTGGCTGGAGATGGTCGTATCACTGGCGGGAGTGGTGCTTGCCGTCAGTACGATAACACAGGGCCAGGGCCGGATTGTCGAGGCACTATTCCGGCACCAGCAATTTGGCGATCTCCGCACGGAGTGGACCGACCTCTGGCAACGTGTCGAGGACAGCATGGCACCGGCTGCCGAGGTCCGGAGCCGCTGGATCGAACTGACACGAAAGGCCGATGCCATCACGGCCCGGAGCCCACAGGACCGGATCAACGAACGCGTGCTGTTAGCCGCCGAGCAGGCGAGCTACGCCTACTACAGTAAGGAGACCGCCTCGGGTGTCCCGGCCACAACCTGATCCCCGGCGGGGACCTCAGCCCAAACCTCCGCCCGAGAAACGCCAGGGCGGATGGCCGCCACCGAAGAATCCACCGCCGCCGCCTCCTCCGCGAAAGGACTGATCAGACTCCGCCGGCTACCACGAAAACGTCTGAGAATACTTCAAGGAGAACGACCGCCCGGTCGAAAGCGGTGCCCGCGGGATCATGTTGGCGTCGCGCTCGGTGAGCAGTCCCTCGTTATAGACGATCCAGAGGTCCGTGCCCTCCCGGAAGTGATAGCGGATGCGCGAGTTGAGGCTGGTCAGGTCGTCGACCCCGTTGTACTGGGCGTACGCGCTCACGGCGAAATGGGTGTTGAGCGCCACCTCCACCTTCAGGTGCGCGAGGTGCGTCGTCGTGGCCTGGTCGCGCTCCGGGAAGTCGATCCGATTGACGGAGTACCCCGTGGCCAGCTCCAGATAGCGCGACAGATTCCAGATCGGACCGACCGACAGGCTCAGACGGCTGCCGTCGTAGAAGCTCCCGGCGGAGACACTGTAGCGGCCCCGGAAGCTGTCGCTGCGCGCGAAGCTGAAGTTGGCCTTCAGTTCGTGGAACCAGTAGTCGCCCACCGGCACCTCCACGTCTGATATCGGAAACGCCTCGCGTATGCTCTCGTACTGCGACTCCACACCCACGTCGAATCGCTGGCCGTCCCTGAACTCGGCTTCGAACTTCGGGTTCAGGAACGTCGATTGGGTGGTCCGGTCGGAGTTGCGGAAGAACTGCCGGGTGGTGAGTCTCACGCCCCGCGAGAGGAACATCGCCGAGGGATCGTCCATGAACTGGCCATATGCAACCTCCACGCCACCGAAGCTGAAGTCCTTGCGCCTCTGAAAGCCGAGGCCGGGGTTGTAGTCGGCCCCCACCCGGGAGGCGTCGAGGGTGTAGGTGAACCCCACGTCGCGCCGCCGCTCCCAGCGGCCCTTGATCAGTCCGGTCTTCAGTCCGCCTGCTCCCGTGATCGCCTCATCGAAGGTCTGTGCCCACTGCAACTGGAAGTACTCGTCGCCGGTCAGCCGGAGCGAGGTGTCCAGCCCATAGGCGATGTTGTCCCGTCCGGGAGTGCCGAGCCGGCTGGTGACCATCGCGCCCACGTTGGAATAGGGGTTGAGCACCTGCTGGCGCAGCCGCAGCACGCCCATGTTCTCGGAGGAACGCTCGCCGTGCGCCGCCGTCTGCATGTTGAGGAGCCCGTAGTCGGTGCCGCCGATCCGTCCGACCGCGCGCACGCCCCCGTAGATCCTGACGATGTCGCCGTCGTCGAGTCCGATCCTCCTGCTGTAGAAAAGGCGGTTGAAAGGGCCGCCGGTGTTGAAGTCGAAGGTCGCGGAGCGCTCCTGGAAGAACTGGCGCTTTTCGGGGACGAACAGCGCGAAGCGTTCGAGGTTGACCTGGGCGCTGTCCGCCTCCACCTGGGCGAAGTCGGTATTCACGGTGACGTTCAGCGCCAGGTTCGACGTGGGGGCATACTTGATGTCCAGCCCGACCTCGCGGGTCCCCTCCCCCTCGGTTTCCCAGATGGACTCCCGGCCGGCGGGACCGTCCGTGAGTCGCGGGGTCTGCTGCAGCCCCCCCAGCGCATAGGGCGTCAGGTACACGGGCGTGGACTGCCGCACGCCCCGCAGCACCACGCGCTGTGCCTGCGAGGGCTTGGCGAAGGCGAGCCCGCCCCAGCGGGGATCGATGTCGGGAAAGATCTGGCGCTCGTTCTTGCGGGCGATCATGCGGTAGAAGATGAAGCCCATCGTCACTTCATCGCCCAGCACCTGAAAGCCCAGGGTCGAGAACGGGATGCGAAACTCCGCGAACCATCCCTCGTCGTTCCGGGTGGTGACGACATCCCAGTACGAGTTCCAGTCCTCGTTCGACGGCAGCCCGGCACGCGGGACGACCTGGGCGTCGTTGTAGACCGTGCGGTCGATGCGGTTTGCCGATGGGTTGGTGATGAACCAGACGCCGGTCTCGAAGTCGTTGTAGCTGTCGAAGATGACGGCAAGAACGTCGTCGCCGCTGTATCGATCGCGATAGAAGGTGTTGGTGCGAACGGCCTCCGGCTCGGAGTCGTAGAGCCGGCCCGATACGTACACGTATTCATCGTCGTGGGCGACCCGCACCTCGGTGGTCTCGGTGGGCGGCGCCCTGTGGGTGGGGCTGAAGACCGTGATGGGGAACGGCTCCACCTCGTCCCACGCCGGCTCGTCCACGATGCCGTCCAGCTCGATGGGCCCGGAGATGCGCGGGATGACGATGGGGATGGTCCGGGCGTCGTCCGTGGCCGGGGCGGGATCCGCCGCCGGGACCTGTCCGTTGAGCGCGGAGGGGGGGAGCAGGGTCGCGACAACGGCAGCAACCAGGGATGTTGCGAACGGCAGGCTACCGGGGAGGACGTTGGTGGCCCGCATGCGAGAGAGCGTCATCGTTTCCCGTTTCGTCCTCGTTCACCCAACCCTTGCCGGACCGCTGCGTCGGCCACTCTCGCGTCGGTCACACCGTTGCCCCGGCCCAATCGCTGCGGTGATGCGGCCCTCGCCGAACTCGCTTGCGCGCGGAGGCTCCCCGGGAGTCGACCTCAACGCTCTATCCTCCGGGGGCTTTCCGCAACCCGTCGGGGCACGGTGGCGGGCGGGTGCTGGTAGAAGGAAGCGGAAGGATGGCCACGTCGATTGCCGGACGCCGGTCGAAGCGGCGGGCTGATCCGTCACATTTTCCGCGTCCCGGTCGTTTCCCGGACGACACGACTTCACAACGGAGAGCGGCTCGGGTGGAGCCAAAGGCCTTTCGCGACGTCTTCGACCAGCTGAAACCGAAGCTTCTGCGCTACTGCACGTACCGGTGCGGAGATCCGGATGCGGCGGAGGACGTCGTGCAGGAAGCGATGGTGCGGCTTTGGCGGCGCAACGCCGAGGAGCCTCCCGCCGATCCCGCGGCCTGGCTGTTCACGACCGCCCGGCACCTCATCCTCGATGGGGAAAAGGTGGCCGGCAACCGCCAGCGCCTGCTGGCCTCCAATCCGGTGCACGACGCCGAACCGGAGCCGGCGGACCGTACCCTGGAGCGCGAGCAGGAGCGGCAACGAGTACGGGAGGTGCTGGGACGGATGCCTGACCGAAGCCGCGAAATCCTGATGCTCCGCTATTCGGGGTTCAGGTATCGCGAGATCGCCCGGGAGATCGGCATTGCGCCAGGGTCTGTCGGCACGTTGCTGGCCCGGGCCGAGCGCCGCTTTCTGGAACTCCTGAGACCGTCCGGGGAGGATGCGGGACGATGATCCATCTGACGGAAGGAATGATCCTCGCGGTGCGCGACCGGGAGCCGGTCGCGGATGAGGTGCTGGCCCACCTGAACGAGTGCGCCGCTTGTGCGCGGGCCCTGGAGGATGCCCGGTCGCGAGCCGAGGCCGTCGAGCAGGCACTGGCGGCGCTGACGGTGCCGCGGGTGGTGCCGATCGGGCGCGGGCGCCGAGATGTGGTCCGGGGCACCCGGACGCGCGGAGCCGTCTGGACGCTTGGTTGGCTCGGACGGGCGGCCGTGCTCGTGCTCGTCGGCGCGGGAGCACTGTCCGCGCTCCCCGGGCGGTTCAACGGATGGATTCCGCGTGTGTTCACTGGGGGGGCGGCGCCGGCCCCGCCGTCTACCTCGGCGCCCGAGCTGCCCGGTCAGGTCGGGGGGCGCATGGAGGTTGTGAGCGGACCGGTGGTCGTTCGTCTGGAGAACGTCGTGCCCGGCACGGTCATCGACGTCCGTCGGGTCGCCGGTCGGGCCGTCGGGGTGCTGGCGGCGACCGGCAGCGAGTTCTCCTACGGGAGCGGGGAAGTGCAGGCCGCCGTCGTGGCGGGCCCGGTCACGGTGGAGCTGCCGGAAGGGGTGGTGCCGGCGACGCTCATTGTGAACGGGGCGAGCTACCTCGTCGTGGACGCGGCCGGGATGGAGGTTACGGGACCGGCGACGGCGGCAGCCGGCGAGACCCTGGTGACATTCCAGGTGCCAAATTGAGCATGGTCGGCGTGATCGCGATCTGGGCCGGTCTCGCCTTCGCGGCCATCGCGGTCAACCCCGGCCTCGCCGCCCCCCAGACCGCTGCCGACAGCGCTGACGCCTCCGTGTACGGAACGGTCAGCGGGGTCTTCCGGGAGCGCACCGGCGTACTCCCGCACGCCCTGCTCGCGGTCGAGATGCCGTCGGGTCGGCGGTGGGTGCAGGCGGGCGAGGATGGCCGCTATTTGCTGGAGGGGCTCAGGCCGGGCGTGGTCACCGTGCGCGTGCGTCATCCCGGCTACGAGGCGATCGCGGTCGAGGTCACCCTGGCTACCAGCGCTTCGGTGCGCGTGGACCTCGAGCTGGCCGGACGGCCGCTGCGCCTCGACCCGGTGGAGGTCCGGGCCGACCGGGTGATCGGCGGGGGCACCGGCGGGGACGAGCCCGGACAACCGCGGCTCATCCCGGAGCTGGAGATCCAGGCGCTCGACCTGACCCCGGGAGTGGGGGATCCCGCCCTGGCTGCGGCGGTGCGCGCGCTGCCCGGCAACGATCCGGCCAGCGCCACCGACGTCCTTTACCTGAGGGGCTCCACCGCCGACATGAAGCTCGTCCTGCTCGACGGCGCGCCGGTGTACACCCCGTTTCACGTGGCCGGGCTGATGCCCGGATTCGAGCCGGCGCTGCTGGGGGCCGCCGCGCTCCACCGGGGCGGGGCTCCCGCGCGCTACGACGGCGGCCTGACCCACATCCTCGACCTCCGCACCCGCTCACCCCGCCGCGACCGGTTGCGCGCATCGACGGCCCTCGATCTGCTCACCGCGTCGGGCGCGGTGGAGGGCCCACTGGGCCGCCGGGGCGGCTTTCTCGCCTCGGCGCGCGGGCTCCACGATGTCGGATCGGGACCCCTGGGCGGCGACCGTCCCTACGGGTATTCGGACATACTGCTCGCGGCGGAGTACGAACCCGGCGACGATCACCGCATCGGCGTCACCGCCTTCCGCAATTCCGAGGCGGTGCTCCTCGACTACCAGGCCGCGCCCGATGACGCGACCTGGTCGAACCGCGCCCTCTCGCTCAGCTACGAAGGCACCGCCGGAGGTGCTCGCGTGCGCGCGCTGGGGGCCGCCAGCGACTACGACGCCTCGCTTCCGCTGCAGCCGGCGAGTACCGATTCGGTGCCGGTGCCCGGCCCACTGCTCGCGACCGGCGCCAACCGGCGCGCGCGCCTCCTCGCCGAGGTGGAATGGGGAGGGGCCGCCGCCCGCACGGCCGTCGGGGTGTCCCACAACTTCATCGAAGCGTCCTACGGCGCGCACGATCCAACCGCCGGCGTGAGCAGCAGCGCCGCTGCCACCCACACCACCACCGGCCTCCATGTCGACGCCGTCCGCCTGCTCGCGCCGGAGGTCACGCTGCGCGCGGGCGTGCGCGCCGACTTCTTCCCGGATGGCGATCTGGCCCTGGCGCCCCGCGCCCGCCTTGCATGGGCCTTCGACCCGCGCGCGCTCCTGAGCGTGGCGGTCGGGCGCTACCACCAGCCCACCCGCACTCCGGACGTGGAGGTCGAGCGCACGCTCCAGGAGGTCGTTGCCTCCGACCTGTCCGCGCCGCAACTCCTCCCGGTCGCCCGGGCCGACCACGTCGTCGTCTCACTCGACCAGTTGCTGGCCGGACGCGTGCGCCTCGGACTGCACGGCTTCTGGAAGGGGTACGAGGGCCTGGCGGCGGCTTCGAGTGAAGGCGAATCGATCCGCAGTTCCGGGGTTGACCTCCGTCTGAGCAGCGCCGGCGAGCGCGAGGTGATCTGGCTCGGATACGGCCTCTCGTGGTTCTGGTCCGACCGCGATCTCTCCGGCTACAGCCGCGACTTTGCCGGCCGTCACCTGCTCACCGCCGGGGTGTCGAGCGACCTCTGGGGACCGGTGCGCGGGGAATTCCGCGTGGCCTACGGTGCCGGCCTTCCGTATACCGCCATTCCCTTCCGTTCCCTTGGTCTCGATCAGGAGGCGGCCGCGCCCACCGCACCACCACCGGAGCCGCCCGATACAACGGGGCCCCGTCCTCTCGCCGCCGCCGATTCGCCCCTCCTGGAGGGACTGGACGACGACTTCCTCCGCCTCGACTTCGAACTGCACGCCCGGCTGACCGCCCGATGGGGCGGCCATAGCTGGAGCGTTCGGCCCTACCTGCGCGTGATCAACGCCCTGCGACGTCGCGATGCCCTCTTCTACGCCTTCCAGCCCTGGCGGGCGGATTCCCTGATGCCGCTCGCGGAACGTCCGTTCCTACCCGTGATCGGCGTCGCGATCACCTTCTGAGGTCGTACCGTCACATCTTGAAGCCCGACCTCCCTTGACAGCCTATTTTCTGTAGTAACATTAATTAATGCGGATCGAGTTCGACGAGGCGAAACGCGCGAGGACGATCGAGGTCCGAGGGCTGGACATGGCCCGGGCAGCGGAGGTGTTCGCTGGCCCGTCACTGACCGTCGAGGATCACCGCCAGGACTATGGCGAAATTCGCTACATCACCATCGGCTTTCTGGTCAAGGCGATGGTGGTACTCGTTTGGACGCCCCGTAACGACGCATTCAGGATCATCAGCATGAGGAAGGCCAATGAGCGAGAACGACGGATCTACGGCCCCAGGTTTTGATCCTGACACCGCTCCCGATCTTTCGAGGGACGGCTGGCCGGAAAAGTTCGCCAAGGCGCGGGTCCGTCGGGGTCGTCCCCCGAAGGCGCGGCCGAAGGTATCGACGACCATCCGGTTGTCCCCAGAGGTCATCGACCATTTTCGGGCTGGGGGGCGAGGCTGGCAGACACGGATCGACCACGCCCTGCGCGACTGGATCAAGCAGCACGACGTTGCTTGAGCGGATCCCGAAGGCGGATCCTCTCCTCGGCCTCTCGTCACAAACCGAGCCCCACGGTCGCTCTCTGGATGAATGCCGCGGCTAACCCGCGGGCCGATCCATCATCAAGAACGTGGCCGAAAAATGTCTCAGCAGGTAATCAGCAAGCCCCAGCATCGCATCCCGGCGCCCATCGCAATCCTGGTCGCCTCCCTTGTGTCCTTCTCTCCCCTCAGCGCCCAGCTCATCCCCATCCGCACCGTCCCGGTCGCGAGCGGAGACCAGTTCCTCACCGTGCCGTCGGCGACTCTGGGGATGGGCGGCACGACCATCGCCGTGGACGACTCGATCGCCGACCTCTGGTCGAATCCCGCGAAGGGTGTGTTCATTCGGGAGCCCGTCGTCATCGGAGCCCCGACCTTCTACGGCGTTTCCGACGAGGGCGGCGGCGGGAAGACCTTTCCCTTCACGGGCCTCCTGCGGGACGGTGCCTGGTTCGGAGGGGCATCGGTCGCGCTCCAGCAGTTGAGTGGCCGGACGGAGCCCCGCTTCTGGACCGAGCCCTGGCCCGCTCCGAGGGTTTCCCGGCTGTCGGAGCGATCGGCGCGCAACCTGTACGGGCGGGCGGCCATCGGCCGGACGCTGGCCGACTCGGACTGGTCGGTCGGATTCGCCGTCTTCCGGGCGGGTCTGAACATGATGACCGGCGTGGACCAACTCTACGCGGGGGCCGACCGCATCGACCAGCAGGGCGCCGTCACCGACCTGCGGGCGGGCGTCTTCCGTGATGGAGAACGCGACCGCGTCGGATTCACGCTGATCCACAACCGGGTCTCGATGGAGCACGAGGTGCATTACGCCGACGTCGTCGCCCGGGACACCGTCACGTGGGAACCCACGTTCGAGTTCAGGGAGGAGCTCAACGAGGACAAGACCCGCACCCTGAGCGGGCACTTCGAGTGGGACCGGAAGCTGGGGGCGGAAGGATGGAGCATCGGCGCGACCCTGACGGCGAACCACAAGTCGCATCCGAAGATCCCCAACTACGAGATCCAGAACATCCCGCGCGACCCGGGGACGACCTGGGCCTACGAAATGGGCTTCGGCATCGGGCGGCACCGGAAGTCGACCTCCTTCGGCATCGATGTCGCTTACCAGCCCATCTGGAGCCACACCTGGCAGGAGGCCGATAGTCGCATGGAAACGCCCGGGGGCGTCCTCGAAATCGGCGACATGACGATCGAGAACCACTTCACGTTCTCCAACGTCGTCCTGCGGTCCGGGATCTCACAGCGCTACGACAGGTTCGGCTTCCAGCTGGGTCTGGAGGCGCGGTCCTACGCCTATCACCTGGAGCAGGACGACCATGTCGAAGCCACTTCGCGCGATCAGGACGAGGCCTGGACCGAGTGGACGCCCTCATTCGGGGTCCAGTTCCGCTCCCGTGACTTCGAGCTGCACTCGAGCACCCGCATCACGTCGGGCACCGGCTTTCCGGGCATCGATAACTTCTTCGTCCAGGAGGAGATGGCCGCTGCGGCCCCGTCGTCCCCGGATTTCATCGCCGCGCCCCGAGGCGCGCTGACGCTCCAGGATGTCACCGTGTTGACCCATCAGATCTGGATCCGGGTGCCCATTCGCTGAGGCACCGGGGTTGCCGGCGGACCCGCAGACGCAGGCGCCTGTATGAAAGGGCATGGACGAGGTCCCGGCGATGGGAGAGCCAGCCCTGATGAAGAAGATTGCGGTAGCGGCGCTCCTCGTGAGTACCGCCTGCATCGGCGTAAAGCGCGCGGTTCTGGTGGACCGTTCGGACTATCCCGTTCCGCTGGAGGAAGTCACCGTCTTCCTGCCCGACGACGAGGTTCCCGAGGACTGCGAGCGGATGGCGCTCCTGGCCGCCGCCGGAGACATGGGGCGCGATTTCGGTGATCTGCTGCACGAGCTCCGCAAGGAAGCGGGCCAACTGGGCGCCAACGCGATCCACATCCAGATGATGTCGGAGGCGGGCAACTGGCAGGACACGGAGGTGACCGAGATCAGGGATGCACGATACCTCCTGGGGGTCCGGCGGGGACGGGACGCACGAGCCTTCGCGCTCTATTGCCTGGGCGGGACGGGGCAGAGCGAGGCTTCATGAACAAGACCGCCGCCGTAGCCGTCCTGTTCGTTTCCTCCTGTATCAACGCACCGCATTACGTGCTCATGGACCGCTCCGCGCACCCGATCCCGACGGAGGAGGTCCATATCTTCCAGCCCGGCGACGAGATTCCCGAGGACTGTGAGCGGATCGCGCTCCTCTTCGCCAAGCGCAACTGGCACTTCACCTACGGCGGCCTCCAGAACAGCCTGCGCGAGGACGCCGGCGATTACGGCGCCAATGCCATCCACTTCCGGTTCACGTCCGAGGAGAACCTGGCGGTGTTGTCCTCTCCCCCCATCCCCTATGGCGGGATGGAGCGCAACGTCGACGCGGTTGCTCTGCATTGTCCCCGCGAGACACAGGCGCGCCGCCAGGCGGGAGTCTGAGCGGCGGTTGGCGGAGCCGGGCCCGGGCCACGTCCGGCTCCGGTCTTCGAGCCGCGGTGACCTGAGGGCCGGAGCGTGCGTTGATCTCCGTCATCGTTCCCGCCCATAACGAAGAGGCATGGCTTCCGGCCACCCTCGACTCCATCCGAGCCGCCGCGGAGCACGTCCGCGCTCAATGCGGCGCGGGCGTTGAGACCATCGTCGTTGACAACGACAGCACGGACGGAACCGCCGCCGTGGCGCGCGACAGTGGCGCGACGGTCATCCTTGAGCCCGTCCGGAGCATAGGCCGCGCGCGCAACACCGGGGCGCGCCATGCGTCGGGCGAGGTGCTGGTCTTCGTCGACGCGGACGTTCACATCCCGCGCACCCTCCTCGAGGTCATCCACGAGACGATGCGCGACCCGCAGTGCCTCGGTGGCGGCGTGGACACCGAGCACCATCCGCGGCGCCTGGTCGTCCGGCTGCACCTGCGGGCGTGGCGGGTGTTGGCCGCGGTGCTCCCGCTGGTACAGGGGGCCACCCAGTTCTGCCGCAGGTCCGCGTTCGACGAAGTGGGCGGTTATCCGGAGGATGTCTGGATGGGCGAGGACACCGACTTCTACAGCAACCTGAGGAGGCTCGCCCGGAAGACGGGGGGGACGGTCCGACTGATCCGGGCGCCGCGTGTGCGACCCTCGAGTCGCCGCTTCGACCAGTGGCCCCTGTGGAAGACCCTGGTCTGGACCAACCCGCTCTTCATCGCGCTTTTCCGGCGCTGGAGGGCGGCTTGGGCGGGCTGGTATTCCCGCCCGGTGCGGTAGAGGTTCGTCCGGTGCGATAAACGGCCCGGGCCGACCGGCCTCAGAGCGACCCGGCGAGCGCCTCGAGCTGGTCCGCGGCCATGCCCCAGCCCTCGTGGAAGCCCATCTGCTCGTGCTCCCGGAGGGCTTCCTCATCCCAGTGCATCGCGTTCGCAGTGTAGCGGGTCCGGCCATCGCCCGCGTCCCCCAGGAGCACCTCCGCGACCATGAAGGCGCGTCCGCTCGGGATCCAGCCGGGCCGGAAGGCGTCGGTGGTCTTCAGCCGGCGCATCGGGTCGACTTCGAGCACGACCCCCATCTCCTCGAACCGTTCGCCATCCGGACCGTTCATCACCAGGGAGAACTCGCCCCCGGGTTCGAGTTCAATGCGAGCGTCCGTGACATACCAGGGCTTCGGGCAGAACCACCGCTCCAGAAGCTCCGGCTCCGTCCAGCACCGCCAGACGTTCTCGACCGGGGCATCGATCAGGCGCTCGAGCGTGAGAACGTGGGCGGGGCCCGGTCCGTCTTCGGTCGGCTCCGTCACGACTTGCTCCCGTCGGGGGTGACGAGCAGCTCCTCCGCCTGCTCCAGATCCTCGACCCTGACCAGCAGCCGGGCCGGATTCGCGAACGCCATGCCGATCTCGGAGCCGCCGGAATCGTCGACCTGCAGCATGCAGGGGATACCCGCCGCATCGAGGACGGCCCGCGCCACTTCGCCCTGGTAGCGGTAGCTGAAGGTGCGGACGACCGCGACGTCGTGGTGCATGCCGCGCCGGAAGGGGAGGCGCCTCCTGGTCAACGCACCACGTCCATGCCAGGTACGTCGAGGAGGTGATCCCGTGTCGGGAGGTCGCGCTTCATCGCGGCGTCTCCGCTACCACTCCATCTCCGGCAGCACATCCCCCTGCACGCGGAACATCTCGTTGATGAGGTTGACCGCGGCACGATAGGAATGGGTCGTGGGATCGAGCATGAGCGCCTGGAGCAGAGTCCCTCGTGAGCCTGTGTCGAAGGCATCGACGAGGAGCTGGTGGATGCTGGTCTGGGTGCGCAGCAGCGACAGGATTCCCTCGGGGAGCCGCCGCATCTTCCGCGGATGGAGGCCGCTCGAGTCGACGCGCGCCGGCACTTCGACGACGGAGCCGTCGGGGAGGCCCGGGACATGGCCCCGGTTCGGGATGTTGACCGCGTCGAGATAGGTGTCGACGCCGCACAGGATGCCCTCCAGCAGCGGAACGGCCAGCTCGCCGGACGGGGTCAGCGGGCCGGGGAAGTCCAATCTGCCTGCGGAGGCCGATCCGTTGCCCGGGGACGCCTCGGTCTCGGACCCGCCGCCGGTGTAGTTGCCGGAGCCGTCGCCGGTGTCGTTCGCGGATTCTGCTTCCGCGCGTGCCGCCCGCGCCTCCGCCGCCGCTGCCCGCTGCTCCCGGGTCGGCTTCATTCGGGGCACCGGGCCGCCCGGAAATGCCGGCATGTCCGTGGGATGGTCGGCGAGGTTGTAGATCCAGGTCGGCACCTCGCCGGTCTCCCAGGGCGCGCCCTCGACGGGGTCGTAGAAGAACTGCACGACGCTGCTGCCGAGAAACTCCTGCGCCCATCCCAGATACTCTCCTATGTGATTGGCCCCCGGACTCGGGAATCGCCCGAAGACGCGGAAGAGGATGCGGCTGAGAGCGATCTCGTCCCAGTCATGCAGCAGATGGGCCTCGCGCTCGCGCTCCCTCAGGCGGGGATAGAGGTCCTCGCCGGTCTCGCGGTCGTGCACCGACTCGAACCAGGTGAAGTGGTTGATGCCGCTGGCCCGGGCGTCGAGCTGTCCGGTTGGGACGCCGAGGATGCGGGCCATCTGCTCGATGCCGTGGAAGACCCCGTGGCAGAGCCCCACCACGCGCACGTCCGTGAGCCGGGACTGGGCCTCGCACAGCTTGGTGAGGGGGTTGGTGTAGTTGAGGAGCCACGCGTCCGGACAGTGTCTTTCCATCGCGCGCGCGACGTCCACGCACGGGCCCATGTTGCGGAGCGCGTGGAATAGTCCGCCCGGTCCGCCGTTCTCGCCGTAGATCTGCGGGAAGCCGAAGGTGCGCGGGATGTGGAAGTCCTGGGCCCAGTAGAAGTAGCGGTCGAGTTCGATGGCCATCACGACCGCGTCGGCTCCGGGGAGCGCGTCGGCAAGGCGGGTCGTGACGGAGAGCCGCGGCGCGCGGCCCAGGCGCCCGGCGACGGCTTCCGCATAGCGCTGCATGCGGGGGAGTTCGGAGGCGTCCAGGTCCATGAGGACGATGTCGAGGCCGTTCTCGCAGAGCGGGTCGCTCAGAAGCAGGTCGCGGATGGACGCGGGTCCGAACTCGCGGCTTCCGGCGCCGACCAGAACGACTTTCATTGGATGGGTTCCTTCATTGCGCTGGCTCTCTGATTCACCGGATGATCGGCCGGCTCACGAGGCGACCTCCTTGGGCGCCTCGCTGGCGTTGGTGTGAGCGCTCCGCACCGCCAGTGCTCCCGCGCCCAGCGAGATGACAACAAGAAGCGTGCCCGCGATGGCCTTGCCCGTCAGAAGATAACCGACGCCGAGCAGGCTGGCGTAGACGAAGAGCGCCCCCAGCAGGAAGCCGAGCCACATGCGGCCTGCCGACGGATCGTTCGATGTGATGCCGGTACGGCGCGCGACCCGGTCCCACCAGCCTCCCGGGTGCACCCTCCGGTAGAAGCCGTCCAGCACTTCGTCGGACTCGGGCTTTGTGGCCAGCGCGACCGCAACCCAGAGGACGGTGCAGACGATCAGGATGATCACGCCGCGCACGAGGTCCATCCCGGGCGCGTACATGGCGTCAACGGCCTGGAGCACGGCCGCGGGGACCACCGGCTCGACCAGCCCGAGCAGCACCCGGGTGTTGGCCAGCACCACCGAGCCGGCCATGGCGGCGATCTCGGCCCAGGCGTTGACGCGCCACCAGTACCATCTGAGCAGCCAGACCAGCGCGATCCCGGCGGAAATCTCGATGATGTAGATCCAGCCGCGCTGAATGGAGTCCATCTGCCATGCCACCAGTGCGGCCACGCCGGCCAGCAGCACCACCGCGACCCGGGAGGCGGCCACGTAGTGGCGCTCGGAACGGCCGGGGCGCATGAAGCGGCGGTAGACGTCGTTGACCATGTACGACGCGCCCCAGCACAAGTGCGTGTCCATGGTGCTCATGAAGGCCGCCAGGAAGGTCGCGACCATCAGCCCGCGCAGCCCGGCGGGCATCAGCTCGCGGATCATCATGGGGTAGGCGAGCTCGGGGTCGGCGGCGAGCGCGGCGTCCATGGTCGCGGGGGGGAAGACCAGCAGCGATCCGAGACCGACGACGATCCAGGGCCATGTAAGCAGGACCGTTCCGGCGAAGGCGAACCAGAGCGACGCCTTCACCGCCTGGCGCTCGTCCCGGGTCGCGAACAGGCGCTGGGCCACGTACCCGTCGCCCTGCCCGCTCCTCAGCCAGAGGATGCCGATGAGGCAGACGAAGGAGACAATTTCGAGCGAGGACGCGTTGGCCGCGGTCGGCACCAGGTCGAGGGCGCCGGGAGGGGCTTGTGGGACGTTCCGGACGGCCTCGGCCATGGCGGCCGGGCCGCCGAAGCGGGTCAGCACGATGCCGGCGAGGGTCAGCGCCCCCAGCATGCCGGCGATGAACTGGAGCAGATCTGTGACCACGACCCCCCAGAGCCCCGAGGCCACGGTGTAGGCGAGCGCGAGCCCGCCGCAGACGGTCAGGGTGAAGGCGGGGTCCCACCCCAGCAGCACGCTGCTGAACTTCACCATCGCCAGCATGACCCAGCCCATCACCACGGCGTTGCGGAGGAATCCCTGGTAGATCGCCGAAAAGCCGCGCAGGATGCGGGCGGGCGCCCCGCCGTAGCGGATCTCGATCACCTCGGCGTCGGTGAGCACCCCGGCGCGGCGCCACAGGCGGGCGTAGAAGAAGGTCAGCATGAGGATGCCGGCCGCCTCGTACCACCACAGCCAGTTCCCGAAGATGCCCTGCTGGCGC
>JAJDVR010000192.1 GCA_022826025.1 Gemmatimonadota bacterium
CAGTTGATGCGCGAGGGCGTCGGCGTCCTCGTCCGCCTGCCCCGGACCATCGTCCAGGCCCACGGCGTCGGCCACGAGGTCGTCCTCGGACCGGGGTCCCTCTGTCCGGGAAATGGCTGGGTAAGGCGCGCCCGGTTCTTCCATGGCCTGCGGCTCCTGCAGCCAGTCTTCATCGAGGTCCGGGGGCGCTTCCGCCCGAAGTTCCAGTCCCTCTTCCTGGTGGATGCCGGGAAACGGAGACTTGGCAGCCGGCCGGGGGCGCGCGTCCAGGAGCCGTGCCCTGAGCGCGGCCACGCGGTCGACCATGGAACGTTGCTCGATGGCTGAGAGCGAAACGATGTCGGGGGTGATCGGGGTCTCGCCGGCGGCGACGCTTGCAACCAGCCCGCCGGGCAGGGCCTCGAAGAGCTCGCGCAGGCTGCTCAGGGAAACGGGGCGGATCTCGCTCTCGGCCTCCGCCTCGCGTACGCGCCGAATGAAGAGCAGGCGATCCCGCACCAGTTCGGGATAGCGGGTGCGCGGCCCGCGCCGGCCCACGCGGGGCAGCAGGCCCTCCTGTACGTAGTAGGCGATGGTCCTCCGCCCGAAGCCGGTGTGCCGCTCCAGCTCGCTCGTGGTGTAGCTGCCCATTCTCTGCCTCGCAGGCCAGTGCCGTTCCTGGTTCCCGTCTCGAAGTGTCGTTTACTGCTATTAGCTGATAACTACTGTTGACATGCGCCAACTGGTCTCTTATACTGACGTCAACTGGTGATTACTGACAACATACAGGGAGAGACGATCATGCGCCATCCGCCCCCTGCCGACTCCGACGCCCGCACCGTCGAAACCGCCATCGACAGCGCCCGGGCCGCGCTCTCCAGCCTGTCGATCGGAACGCCCACCCACTTCGCCGGCCTGACCGTCTTCCCGCTGACGTCGGATCTGCCGAGTTCCGTCCGCTACCTGCTCCTCGAGGAAGGCCTGCGCACCGGGCTGGTGTCGGTCCGGGAAGTGGACAAGGGAGGCAGCGTCCCCCATCTCGCGGTCGAGAACCGCTTGGGCGCCGACGTGCTCATCGTCGACGGCGAGGAGCTGGTGGGCGCCAAGCAGAACCGGATCGCCAACCTCACCCTGCTGGTTCCGGCCGAGCGCACCACGACCATCCCGGTGTCGTGCGTGGAGGCCGGACGCTGGGGCTACAGCCGGCCCGACTTCGACGTGACCGAGCGGGTGCAGTACAGCCGCGGGCGCGCGGCCCGGCTCCACAGCGTGCAGGCATCGATGCGCACCACGGGGACCCGGCGCTGCGATCAGGGCGCGGTGTGGGATTCGGTGAGCGAGAAGGCGGCCCGCATGGAGGTGCACTCCCCGACCGAGGCGATGAGCGCGATCTACGAGCACCACGGAGCCACGCTGGACGACTACGTCGAGAAGCTGTCCCTGAATGATGGTCAGATCGGGGCCATCTTCGTCACCGGCGCCCGGCAGTTCGGCATGGATCTCTTCGACAGGCACGAGACCTTCGCGGCCTTCTTCCCCAAGCTGGTGCGCAGCTACGCGATCGACGCGATGGAGCGACCGGCCGACCGCGGCCCGGCGGCCGGGCCGAAGCATGCGCGCGCCTTCGTCGACCGCCTGCGGGAGGGGACATTCGATGTCCACCCGGCCGTCGCGCTGGGGCATGACGTGGGGGTCGTGGCAAGGGGCGCGATCGCCGGAGCCCTGGTCCATCAGGATACCGCCCTGCACCTGACCGCCTTCTCCGAGCCCACGCGCGCCACCGAGGACCATCCCCGGGCGTACCCGAGCTATCGCCAGCGGCGGGAATCGCTCCGGCGCCGGCGCCACCGGGAGTAGGCGTACCGCGGGGCCGGCGGCCCCGCCGGGCCACTTCGGTCCGCAACGCCTCGACGCATTCGTTCGGGCTCCGTCGCGGGGCGCGTCGATCGACCTTGCTCGGCAAGCTGCCCGCGCCCTATCTCCAGAGGTGCCATCCCGGGCACCCCGGAACAACAGAGCGGAAGCGGACACCGATGACCAGGACGCCCCAACCTCGGACGGTTCCCCCGGCCGGCGCTGTCGTGGCGTCCGTCGTCACGCTCGTCCTCGCCTGCGGGGCCGACAACGGCATCGGACCCGACCTGCCGCAGGTTCCGGAGTGGATCCGGTTGCCGACCGAGTCGGGATCCGGCGTGAGCATCGCCGTCGTGCGCCCGGAGACCACTCCCATGGGCGTCGTGGTGGCGTTCCCGTGGGGCGCCGGCGATGCGAGCCTCCTGCTGGGGCTGATCGACTCGTACTGGGATCAGGCGGCGCCGGCGGCGGGATACGCGGTCGTGGGCGTGGAGACGTACGGCCCGGATCTGGATGAGGATGCGGCGGCCGTGATGTCCGCCGTGATGGGCTGGATCGACGAGAACTTCGCCGGTGCGTCGGGCGACATCGTCATGACGGGTGCGTCCGCGGGCGGGATCGGGGTGTTTCACGCGGCGCTCGCGGTGCCGGACCGGGTCGGAGGCATCATCGCCATGCCGGGCCGCTACGCGGGCGAGAGCTCGCTGGAATCGCTGGCCGGGACGCCCGTCTGGATGATGGTGGGCGAGGGCGACGCCCGCTGGGTCGAAGGGTCGGAGACCACGGCGGAGCGCCTGCAGGACGCGGGAGCGGACGTCACGCTCGACATCCTCGCGGGGCAGGGCCATGTGCTGATCGTCGCGCAGGATGCGCTCGTGCAGTGGATGGAGGGGAGGCGGGCGCCATGAAGCTACGGGTTCCCCATCCCCTGGTCCTGCTGACGGCCGGCGTGATTCTCGCCGCCGCCGCCAGCTATCTGCTCCCCGCCGGCGAGTACGAGCGCCGCGACGACGAAGCCACCGGGCGCGTCGTGGTGGTCGCGGGCACATACCACGAGGTCGAGCCCAATCCGGTGAACCTCTTCGACGCCATGGTCTCGCTGCCGCGCGGAATGATCGACGCGGCCGAAATCATCTTCCTCGTCTTCCTGATCGGCGGCGCCTTCACCGTCGTGGACGCGACCGGCGCGCTCCGGCGGGGGGTGACGTCGCTGACGAGAGCGCTGCGGGGGCGGGATCTGCTCATCATTCCGGTGGTGGCCGTTCCCTTCGCCATCGGCGGCGTCGTCCAGAACCTGCAGGAGGAGATCATCCCGCTGATCCCCGTGCTGCTGCTCCTCACCCGCCGGCTCGGCTTCAACGCGATGGTGGCGGTGGCGATGAGCGCCGGTGCCGCGTTCGTGGGTTCCGCCTTCAGTCCCATCAACCCCTTCCAGGTGGCGATCGCGCAACAGCTCGCGGAGCTTCCGCTGGCCTCGGGCGCCCTGTTCCGGATCGTGTTTCTGTTGATCGCGCTCGCGTTCTGGATCGCGATGACCATGCACTATGCGCACCGCACGCGTGATCGAGGCCGGACCGGGGGCAGGGCAGGGGCCGGGATCGAGGAGCCGGCGGAGGGCGGCGATGGAGCCGAGGGCGTGCGCGTCTCGGACTGGGGAATCTTCGCGTTGGTGGGAGCGGCCTTCCTCCTGGCGGTCATCGGCATGCTGCTGTGGGGCTGGGGCTTCAACGAGCTCTCGGCGGCCTTCTTCATCATGGGCGTGATCGTGGGCCTGCTGGCGCGGCTCGGCGTGGACGGCACGACCGAGGCCTACCTGCGCGGCTTCCGCGAGATGACCTTCGCGGCGCTGCTGATCGGGTTCGCGCGCGCGATCTACGTGGTGCTGCAGGACGGGCGCGTCGTGGACACCATCGTGCACGGGCTGTTCACGCCCCTGGAGGGCCTTCCCGTGCTGGCCTCCGCCTTCGGGATGGTGGCGGCCCAGGCGGCGATCCACGTGCCGGTTCCCAGCGTGAGCGGACAGGCGGTGCTGACCATGCCGGTCCTGGTGCCCCTCTCCGACCTGCTCGGCATGTCGCGCCAGGTCACCGTGCTGGCGTACCAGTACGGCGCCGGGCTGTGCGAACTGCTGACCCCCACGAACGGCGCGCTGATGGCGATCCTGGCGTCGGCGAAGATCCGCTACGAGGACTGGATCCGCTACACCTTCCCGCTCTACCTGGGGCTGGTGGCGATCGGGATGGTGGCGATATGGGTGGCGCTGGCGATCGGGCTGCAGTGAGGGGGTGGCATGCTCACGGGTGGCCCAGAAGCACCGAGACCTTGGCAAGCACTTCGCTGACGGCCGTGGATGGGGCTTTGCACGCGAATCGAGCTCGTCTGGCTCGCCAGTCCAGGCTCTTGATCTGGTCCGCCAGGACTACGCCGGTGACCTTGCCCGCCGCCGGCAGCACGACTTCGAACGGATAGCCCTTCCGGCTGGATGTAATCGGACAGTAGAGCGCCAGGCCACTCCTGCCGTTGTACTCCCCGGGGCTGAGCACCAGCGCGGGACGGCGCCCGGCCTGCTCGTGACCGGCCTGCGGCGTGAAGGCCAGCCAGACGATGTCCCCGGTGTCCGGCGGGTGTGGACCCTCTACCACTCCTCTTTACCCTGGGCGGGTCCGGTGTCGATCTCGCCGTGGAGTGTCTCCGGCGACATCCGGGCCAGCATTTCGGTCAGATCAAAGACTCTCTTGCTCATCACGAGCTGATTGCCCCGGGGCACCATTTCGATCCTCGAACCTTTGCGTACGCCCCATTGCTCTGCGACCGGCTTGGGAATGCGGATGGCCAGGCTGCTCCCCCACCTGGCGATGTGTGAGCGGGAACCCATGGTGTAGATCGATCCATGACTGAAGGCCGCAGTGATCAGGAGAAGGCAATGGTGGCCGCCGCAATGCCTGCGGCCCGCTACCTCGACGCCGCTCTCCGATCCGGGATGGGAAAGAAGGAGATCGACGGCGCGCTCACGCAGGTCGCGCGCGATTCGGGGATCTCCGAGATCTGGATCACCGACGAGCGCGGACGGATCGTGTTCGGGAGCGGGGACGTGGAGTTCAGCCCGCGCGGGGGCTGTCAGCTCACCCACCCGCGCATCGCCACCGCGCCGGATGGCCCCAGCGCCTGAACGACGCGCTCTTTCGGCGATCCGGACTCGGCCGCCAGGGCCGGAGCCGCCGGGCCCGCAAGCACGATCGGCTGGTCCACGAAGAGCGGCGCCAGCGCCCGGTAGCGGAACTGCCCCACTGGACGCGGGCCGTGCCGTTGCGCGGCATCCAGGAGGAGAAGCGCGGTCAGCGGCCCGTGCACCAGGAGCCCGGGATAGCCTTCCTGCCGCGTGACGTAGGGATGGTCGTAGTGGATGCGGTGGCCGTTGTAGGTCAGGGCCGAGAACTGGAAGAGGGTGACTGTGGTGGGGAGGAAGGTCTCGGACCATTCCGGGGCGGGGCTCGTCCGGCCACCGGACTCCCGGCCCGCTCTCGCGTCCCCGCCGCCGCTGCTCGCCACGTCGTCCGCGCCCGGCGCGGGCTCCCGGTAGACGATCACCTGCTCCTCCTCCACGCACGG
>JAJDVR010000144.1 GCA_022826025.1 Gemmatimonadota bacterium
CAAGGACATCGCCTGCTCGCCGCGGGACCTCGTCCTCGCCGCCGAGGAGAGCCACGGCGTGGTCATGGCCCCGGGCATCCGCGACAAGGACGCCACTCCGGCGTGCATGGTGCTGGCGGGCCTGTACCAGCGTCTGCTGGACGAAGGCGGCACCATGCTCGACTACTACGTGGCCATGCTGCGAGAGCTGGGCGACTACGACAACGTCAATCGCAGCATCGCCCTGGCCGGCGCGGAAGGGACGCGCAAGAAGGACCGCATCATGGCGGCGCTGCGGGAGTCGCCGCCCCGGGAGCTTGGCGGGCGCCCGGTCCAACGCTTCGTCGACTACTGGGACCCGGAGCGCTTCGGCCCCATCGCCAGCGACACCGACCGGCTCCCGCGGAACGTCCTCCAGGCTCACACCGACCGTTTCGTGATCACCGTGCGCCCGTCCGGCACCGAACCCAAGCTCAAGCTCTATTGCCAGTTGCTGCCGGACGGAGAAACACCGGACGGCGGCGGCACCGACCTGCTGCGCCGGGTAAGGACGAGGGCGGACGCGGTCGTCCGCACCGTCTACAACGAGCTGCTCTCGCGCATCGACGTCTCGCTCGACGAAGCGGCACTGCTGCTGCCCGACATCATCGACCTGGAAGGCAGGCAACGTTTCGGCCGGGAGACCGTGCCGCGCCTGCACGACGCGATGAAGGGCGGCCAGTTCGCCGGCCTCGACAAGCTGCTGGATTGGCTGCGGCGCGAGGCGGCCGCCTTGACCCCGGCGGCGGACCCCCTGCCGGCGCTCAGGCCCGCGCTGGCATGGCTGTGCCGCCAGTGGCGCCGCGAGGATGACATGACCCTGGTGGAAGAACTCGAGAACTGGGCGGAGCGTGGCTTGTGAAAGGAGCACCCGATGAAGGACAAGATCAACACCAACGTGGAAATCGAGCGCGTGCAACGGGAATGGCTGGAGGCCATGAGCCAGAAATACCAGATCGCCGATGAGTCCAAGGCGCTGCGCATCGTGCTGGACCATGCGCGCACCGCCACCGACGAAAAGGTCCTCTTCGAGACAGTCCGCTGCCTGGGCTGCGACTGAGCCCGGCGCGTTGCAAGCGCATTCCGGGTGGTGTCGGGACGCCCGCCCGGAGGCGCCGTCCGTACAAGCCCTTGCCGGCTCAGTGCGGCGCGGGGCCGGGGCTCGCCAGCGCCTCGCGCCGGATCGCCTCGATGGCGTCCACCTCCTTGGGGATCGCGGCGGACAGCACCTCGTGGCCCGCGTCCGTGACCAGGACGTCGTCCTCGATGCGGACGCCGATGCCGCGGTAGTCGCCGCTCACGCCGTCCAGGTCTTCGGCGATGTAGAGCCCGGGCTCCACCGTGAGCACCATTCCGGGCTCCAGCGGACGCGCGGCGCCGTCGATCCGGTACTGCCCCACGTCGTGCACGTCCAGCCCCAGCCAGTGCCCTGTCCGGTGCATGTAGAACCTCGCGTGCTCCCTCTTCTCGATCAGTTCACCGGCTTTCCCTGAGAGGAGCCCGATGTCGAGCAACCCCTCCACCAGCACTTCCGTGGCGCGCCGGTGGATGTCCTCCATGGACACGCCCGGCCGTACCAGCGCTATGCCCTCCTTCTGCGCGCGCAGCACGGTCTCGTAGATCCGCCGCTGGGGCTGCGAGTACCCGGCCGCCACCGGGAACGTGCGCGTCACGTCCGAGCAGTAGCCGTCGAACTCCGCGCCCGCGTCGATGAGCACCAGGTCGCCGTCGCGCATGCGGCGGTCGTTCTGCGTGTAGTGGAGGATGGTGGCGTTGGCCCCCGAGGCGACGATGGAGGGATAGGCCATGCCCGACCCGCCCGCCGCGCGGAAGTGGTATTCCAGCAAGGCCTCAAGCTCGTACTCGCAAGCGCCGTCGCGCGCGGCCCGCATGGCCGCGGCGTGGGCGCGTTCCGACGCCGCCACCGCCTTGCGCATGAGGTCCAGCTCACCGGCCGACTTGAAAAGGCGCATTTCGTGCGAGAGGGATGCCGGGTCCACCAGCGCAACCAACCCCCGGCCGGTGCGCGCACGGCCGGACCGGCTGGCGTCGAGCAGCCCCTGAATGAGGGTGTTCATGCGCTCGTCGCGCCCCGGCGCGAAGTAAACCCTGTCCGCCCCGGCCAGATGCCCCGGCAGGACCTCCTTCACCTGATCGATGGTGTAGGCGGCGTCTGCCCCGAACACCTCCTTCGCTCCCTCGGTGCCGTAGCGTTTGCCCGTCCAGGTCTCCTTCTCCCGGTCCCGCGGCTGCACGAAAAGGACGAAACGCTCCGACTCGTGCCGCGGCGACAGCACGCAAAGGGAGTTGGGCTCCGGAAACCCGGTCAGGTAGAGCAGGTCGTTGTCCTGCCGGTAGCGGTACTCCACGTCGTTGGACCGGGTCGACTGCGGCGCCGCCGGAATGATCGCCACACCCTCGCCCATGCGCTCCATGAAGGCCGCGCGCCGCTCTGCATAGGTGGTTACGTCCATACCGTTTCCTTACGGCAAGATCCCGCCGGTGACAAGGTGGGCAGACAAGCGGACCGCGGCCAGACTCTTTGTTCTCGCTTCACGCGGCCCGATCTGGTACACAATCCGGGAGTCGGCGGTCTCTTCCCTCACAATTTCGGGCATTCGCGGGAGGGGGTCGCGGAGCTTCGCGAGCCCGCGCGGAGACACAGCCCACGGAGGAACGCGCATGGCGGAAACCGTTTACAAGGACTTTCGTCGCGAGGAGATGGAATACCAGTTCAACCCTCGCGTCACCGTGACCGAGTATCCCCGGTTGACCGAGGAACGGGAGCGGGCCAGCGAGGCCACGCGCGCCAAGCTGAAGCACCATCGCGACGTGCGCTACGGCGACGGCCCGCGGATGACCTTGGACATCTTCCCGGCGGAACGGCCCGGCGCGCCGGTTCAGATCTACATCCACGGCGGCTACTGGCGCGGCGGCAGCAAGGACGCCTACAGCTTCATCTCCGAGCCGTTCCTGGAGGCCGGGGTCACGACGGTGTTGCTCGAATACGACCTCTGCCCGCAGGTCACGGTACCCGACATCATGCGCGAGACGCGCGAAGGGATCGCATGGGTGTACCGCCGCATCGCGGAGTACGGCGGCGACCCGGAGCGGCTCTACCTGACCGGATCCTCTGCCGGCGGGCACCTGACGGCGCGGGCCGTGAGCCACCGCTGGGAGGAAGACGGCCTCCCCGAGGACGTCATCAAGGGCGCGGTGGCCATCACGGGCGTCTACGACCCGGACCCCGTTTTCCACGTCTCGGTCAACGAGGACATCCGCCTGACGCCGGAGAGCGCGCGGGAGGTCAGCGCACTGCTGCATCCACCCCTGGACCGGACTCCGTTGGTGGTGGCGGTGGGCAAGGCGGAGACCCGCGGCTGGATCGGCATGTCCCGTGACTTCTTCGCCCTGTGCCGGGAGCGCGGCGTCGACTGCAGCTACCTGGAAGTGCCCGGCGCGCACCATTTCTCGGTCTCGGGACAACTGGGCGAACGGGGCAGCCTCATGTCGCGCACCGTGTTGGGTCAGATGGGTTGTCTCTGATGAAGAAAGCGCCGGTGACCGTCCGCCGCCTCGGGCTCGCGGCCCTGTGGATGCTCGCGTTCAGCGCGGTGTGCCACGCACAGCCCGCGTACATCAGCGGCTATCGCGAGGTCATGCTGCGCACGGGACCGAGCGTGGAACACCGGATCCTTGCGGTGCTCCGCACCGGCAACGAGATGGAGATCCTTGGCGAGGACGGCGACTACAACCTCGTCTCCCTCCCGGACGGGCGCCAGGGCTACG
>JAJDVR010000059.1 GCA_022826025.1 Gemmatimonadota bacterium
AGCGACACAAACGGCTTGTCCGTTGAGGCCGATGTTTTCGTAGATGCGGAGGCCGTTGCCAAGGTTCTGGCCGAGTCGCTTCAGGTAACCGAAGCTGTCGGAGCCGCTGCGTGCAGTCAAAGCAACGATTCGTCCTTCGAGGCTCTCTACCGCTGTTATTTCGCAGATTGTTTCGTGAGCGGCTGACCAGTTTATTTCGACGGGTCGGAGCGGGGATTTCTCACATTGTTCCGGTTTTGCCGGGCGGTTCGGTCGATCACGGCCGGGCTATGGCATGAGAGGCGTTTGCGCCCGGAGTACGGATCACGGCCAAGCGTGCCGCACACGGCTGTGCGGCGCGGGCCGCCGGGGTGGTTCCCGTCACCGGTTGCGGCGGTGCCGAGCGTTGGACGGAGCGGGCACGGGGAGGCGGCAGCGGCGTGGGTGCGGTCCGCACGCCGGTTCGCTAGAACGGATGATCGAGCTCGGGGAAGAGCGCCAGTTGCCTGCCGTCGTCGAGGGGGATCGGGTGCTGGCGCTGGTCGTCGTAGTAGCGACTGATCTGGGCGTAGTAGCGGTTTCCGACAGCGTCGCCGAGCGCGTAGAGGAAGTCGACCATCGTGGCCGCGGTCTCGTCGTTGATCTCGTCGGGCCAGTCGATTGGGCAGGTCATGGGCGGAGTTCTTCGAGGGCGTGCTGGAGATGGTCGGCGTTGACGGTTCGGGCGTTGTCGAGCGCGGCGGCGGACAGCGCATAATGGGCGATGCGGTTGATCTGTCGCGGCAGGCCGCGCGCGCCCTGGAATAGGGCCTCGACGGCGGGGGGTTCGAACAGGGGCAGTTCGCAGCCGGCGAGGCGCAGGCGATGGGTCAGATAGGCGTCGAGCTCATCGCGTTCGAGGCCGGTGAGGTGGTGGCGTACGACGAGGCGCTGGGAGAGCGATTCGTGGCAGGCCATGGACAGGCGGCGGCGCAGCTCGGTGAGGCCGACGAGGATGAGACACATGCGGTTGTCGGAGTCCATGGCGAAGTTGGTCAGCAGGCGCAGGTCTTCGAGGACATCGTTGCGCAGGTGGTGTGCCTCGTCGATGACGAGGATGGGCAGTTGTCTGGCCTCCTGTGCGAGGCGGGAGACTTCGATTCGGATGGCGTGATGGGCCGAGGCGCGGGAGCGCTCGACGCCGATGCCGAGTTCCCAGGCGATGGCCTTGTACATGTCGAGCACATTGCCGGTGGTCAGGGAGACGTAGTGCACGCGATACAGGCCTGGATGGAGTTGTGCGGTGAGGTGTCGGCACACGGTGGTCTTTCCGGAGCCGACCTCGCCGGTGAGCAAGCCGATGCCTTTGAGTTCGATGAGGTGGCCGAGCCTGGCCTCGGCCTCGCGCCGGGCGTTGGATTCGAACAGCTCGTCGGTCTCGGCGGGGGTCTCGAAGGGCAAGCGGGTGAAGGCGAAGTGTCGCAGGTACATCAGTCGTCCTCCTTGAGGTCTCGCAGGCTGAGTGGCGAGGGTGGCGGTTCGGGGGCGGGGTCGCCGGGTTCGATCTGCTTGGAGTAGACGCCGCGTTTGACCGAGGTATTGGCGTAGGCGTCGAGGCGTGTGGCCTGGCCTGCGGGCTTTGCGTCGTGCACGACGTCGAGGGGGCGGTTCGGCGGTGCTGCGGGGTCGTAGCGCAAGATGACGTTCTCTCCGACGAGGATGGGGTCGACCTCGTAGAGTCGCCCGTGCAGGCTGACGGTGCGGTCCTTGTGCACGCGGCGCTTGGCCTCGAAGAGGAAGATGTCGTGGAGGTCTGTGGTGGCGTCGGGGTAGCGCACGGCGGCACCGGCGAGCGCCCATTGCTCGAGGGGGGTGCGCCCTTCGAGGCCGCGATGGGGGGTGTTGTGGTACTCGCCCTCGATCCATGCCCAGAGGCTGCGGTTCAGCGTCTGGAGGCCGTCGGTGAGCTGCGCATCGAGGTGGGTGAGCCAGCCGGCACGAAGGGTTCGGAACCAGCGCTCGATTTTTCCCTTTCCCGCGGGATGATGAGGTCGTGCGTGGATGAGTGCGATGCCGAGTTTTGCGCACACCAGGGCGAGCTGTCGGGAGCGGTAGTTGGCGCCGTTGTCGACATAGAGGCGCTGGGGGATGCCGCGGCGGATGAGGGCGTTGGAGAACACGGGGAGGAAGGCCTGGACGTTCTCCGCGGTGGCGAAGGCGGCGAAGGGGATGACACGGGTGGCGTCGTCGATGAAGGCGATGAGGTAGCTCTTTCGGCGGATTCGCCCGTGACGGACCTTCGGCCCGTGCATGACATCGCTCATCCACAGCTCACCGGCGTTGCGGAAGGCGAAGCGGCGGCGGTCGGCGCCGTCGTGGGGCTTGGAATCGAACAGGCCCTCGCGGTGGAACAGCCGGTGCACGGTGGAGGGGGCGAGGGGGTAGTCGATGCCGGCGTCGCGGGCGGCGCGGATGACGGTGCGCACCGACCAGGTTGGATTGGCGAGCTTGAGCGCGATGAGACGCGTGGCGCACTCGGGGGGCAGGCGCCGGGGCTTGCCGCGGTCGGCGCGCGGCTTGGGGTACAGCGCCTCGAAGCCGCCATCGCGGTAGAGCTTGATCCAGTCGCGGATGGTGTTGGCGGCGACCTGGGTCCGGGTGGTGCCGGGGATGGCATAAGTCTGGGCGGCTTTGTCGCGCATCCGGGCGAGGAGGCCCGGGGTGCCCACGGGCAGATGCACCAAGTCGGCGATCACGCCATATCGGAACAGGGCGGTGGCTTGGCGCAGTTCGTCGTCGGAATGATTCAACCGCGTGCTCCTGCGTCGTATCGGGGGACTTCGCCCCCGGGAGACGGGCACGCTACGCAGGTGCGGGCGGTGGGTCAGACCCCATCTTGTGTTGGTGAGCACGATTGCGATTCGTCGCCCCGAGGCGGTGGGGGTGGAAGCCCAACGGTGCGGGCAGTACGGGGAGTTGCTGCGCGACGAGAGTGCGCAGCGCCTTGAGCGCGGCATCGGTCTCGAGGCGTGCGCGCACCGCGCCGACTTCGCCGACGCAGCGCGCGAGCTGCTCGGGGAGCAGGCCGATGACGATGCTCAGGACGTGGTGAACGAGCCGCGCCCGGCGCTCGACCCAGCGCATCGCTCCGGGGAGCTCGACCGGGTCGGGGCGCAACGCATCGGCCGCGGCGCCGAGGCTTGTCGCCTGCTCGGCGTGGGCCACCACCGCTTCGAGCTCGTCGAGCTCGCCGGGCAACCGAGCCGCCAGACAGTCGGGCAGCAGGCTGATGGTGGTGTGGCTCTCGGGGCAGTACCAGCGAGCAATCCGTGTCCCGCGCGGGGTCTTGCGCGTATAGGTGCCATGGCGTGCCAGCGAACATCCCCCGTGGGGATGATTCGGACAGCGCTCGAGGCTTGCAGCGCGCCACGCCTCGGCTCTAACGTATTGCTCGCCGGTAAGCCCCGTCTCATACCGAAGCTGCACCGGCCGTGGCCCGGCGGGGCGGTCTCCCCGCGCGGGCCAACTCCACTGTCGTGAGAAGGGATGCCGAGACTACGGCGCCGGCGGGCGCAATTCCAAGCGGTGCGGATGTGGACGCGTCCTGCCGACCGAGCACCGCCCTACGGACCGCTTCGACAACAATCATTCATGCGAAAGGCAACATCACCACGTGCGGATGTGTCCCGAATTGCTTCGTCATCCCAGGAAAACCGTCGACGGAATAATCCGGTCAGATCGCAGGGTGACCCCACGAGATAAAGCGGGAAACAACAACCGCCGTGTGGGACAGATCAGCGATTTCTTCCATTAGCACGATGTCGTCGTTTCGTATGACTGGATAGGCACTGTCCTCGATGATATGGGCGGCCGCGAGCTTTCGAGAAAGAATATCCGTCGAATCCACAGCGACGGCTTCATCTGGCCCCGGTATCGACTGTGCGTCATAAAACACGCCAATGATGGGCATGACCCGTGTTGTGGCGGTGTGGACCAACATTGCCGGCGGTACGTTCTCGGATCCGGAGAAATCTGCAGCAAGCAGCGTACGCGAGGGGTCCTTTCGGTCCCGATGAAAGCGCCGCGCAAATGCTTTGCCTTGGTGCAAGGCGACCACCGGGTCGCCGTCGGCGGCTTCCCTGTCGAGCGAAACAATGACGACCTGGCCGGGCAAGGCTAGAAGGCCCAGTGTCGAGCCTCGCACCACATACAACGCAATGGAGCCCA
>JAJDVR010000013.1 GCA_022826025.1 Gemmatimonadota bacterium
TCGGCACCATCCTGGCCCCCGCCATCTGGTACGCCGAGAACGGCTTTCCGCTCCACGAGGTGACCGGGCGCATGTGGGCCGGGTCGGTCGACATGCACCTGCAGCACCCCAACAGCGCCCACACCTATCTGGTCGACGGCAAGCGGGCGCCCAAGGTCGGCGAAGTGTTCCGGAACCCCGACTTCGCGAACACCCTGCGGCGCATCGTCGCGGACGGCCGCGACGGCTACTACAAGGGTCCCACCGCCGAGGCCATCATCGCCATCTCCGACGAGTTCGACGGCACCATGACGCTGGACGATCTCGCGGAGTACGAGCCTGAGTGGACGGAGACCATCTCCACCACCTACCGCGGCTGGACGGTGCACGAGATGCCCCCCAACGGGCAGGGCATCGCCGCGCTCATGATGCTCGACATCATGGAGAACTACCCCCTCGGCGAGTACGGCTTCCACAGCCCCGAGGCTCTGCACGTCATGATCGAGTCCAAGAAGCTGGCCTACGCGGACATGATCACCTATGTCGGCGATCCGCGCTTCAGCAAGGTTCCGGTGGAGGGGATGCTCGACAAGGAGAGGGCCAGGGAACGCGCCCAACTCATCGACATGAACGCGGCGATGTGCTCGGTCGAGCCGTCACGCTTCGTCGGGCTCGACAACGAGGACGGCGGGGACACGATCTACCTGACCACGATCGACAAGGACGGGAACATCGTCTCCTACATCCAGAGCAACTACTCGGGCTTCGGCTCCGGACTGGTCCCGCCGGGCACCGGCTTCATGCTCCACAACCGGGGCGCGCTGTTCACGCTGGACGAGAGCCACCCCAACGTGCTCGAAGGGCACAAGCGGCCACTCAACACCATCATTCCGGGCCTCATGGTGAACAACGAGGGCGGTGAGCGGATCGGGTTCGGCATCATGGGCGGCTTCAACCAGCCGCAGGCGCACGCGCAGTTCATCGCCAACATCGTCGATTACGGGATGAACATTCAGCAGGCGCACGAGGCAGGCCGCTTCACCAAGGGCAGCTTCGACGGCTGCGACGTCAACATGGAGGTGATGGTGCCCCAGTGGGTGCGTGCGGAGCTGACCGCGCTCGGGCACGAGATCAACGTGCGGCCGCCGCGCACCGGCGGCTTCGGCTACGGGCAGGCGGTGATGGGCGACGGCACCGGCGTGCACTACGGCGCCTCGGAGTCCCGCCACGACGGCATGGCGATGCCCCAGGCCGCGCCGGTGTTCGCGAACCGGTAGTCAATCGCCGCGCAGCGAAAAAGGGCCGGCTCCCCTGGCGAATCGGGGAGCCGGCCCTTTTTCCTGCCCGCCGTGGTGCGGGAGGGCTAGCGTTCGCGCTCCAGGCTCCGCAGGCGCGAGTCGATGTTGTCGAGCGCTCCGTCGATTCTGCCCAGCTCGGTGGCGATCCGGTCCGCGGAACGCGTCAACTCCGCCAGGCTCCTGGCGATCTCGGACAGGAGGCTCAACTGGGCCCGTTCCTGACGTGTAACCATCCGCCGCTCCTCCGAGGATCGATCGTAGTTGCGATCACCGTTCTTACAGCGGCGGCCGTTCTGACGATCCGCTGTCCGGGGAACAAAACCGGGCCCCGCCGCGGGGGTTTCCGCGGCGAGACCCGTATCCGACCGCGCTGGGGCGACCGGCCTGTGGTCGCGGCAGCCTACCTGCTGCGGTTGCTGCTGTCGGTGCTCTCGAGGAAGCGGATGGCTTCCTGATACCCGGCGAAGGTGTCCCGGCCCACCCATACCTCGCTGACCAGCGTCTCGTAGGCCTCGGTGGCCCGCTCGAAATCGCCGGTCTCGACGCTCGCGCGCGCGACGCCCAGGAGCGAACGAGGCCGCTTGGGCATCCGCAGGAGCGAGGTCTCGAACATGCCGGCGGCGGCCTCGTGGTCGCCGAAGCCGGCCAGGATCTCGCCGTACAGCTCGTGCACGGGCTTGATCGGGCTGGCCGAGCCGCGCGGGGGCGCCATCGCCTCGACGGTTTCGACCGCCTGGTCCATCAGCTCCCTGGCAGCGTCTTCGTTGCCGCGGTCCGCTTCCAGCAGCGCCGCCACCTGCTTGTGCATGATCCCGTTGTAGTTGCCGAAACGACCTCCCGGCGCATCGGCGTTCTCGAGCAGCGCCGCTTCCACGGCCTCCAGCGCCGTCCTGTCACCGGTGCGTGCCGCACTCAGCCCGGTCGCGAGCAGCTCGTGGGCGCTCGACTCGTCGGTAATGGGAAGGATCGCCCACTCCTCGGTGTCGACGATGTAGCGGGCCTTGAGAAGCGGCTCGGCGCCGCGCGGCCGGGCCTGCCCGGTCTCCTCCGAAGCGCCTCCTTCGCCGAACTCGAGGAAGGTCCCGGACGCCATCTTCTCGATGCGCCGGATCCAGAGGCGCGCCTTCTCGTAGTCGCCGAGCTGCAGGTCGCCATACTGGCCCCAGTCGAGCGAGTGGGTGGCGTCGCCCATGGGCTCGCCGGGCTCCCACAGGTCGCGGGCGGCGTCGTAGGCGGACTGGTTGTGCCCGGACACGTAGTCCCACATGCCGTGCTGAATGAAGATGTGGGTCGGCATGTGGCGCGCGTGCGACACCGCGGGCGCGATCTCGGCGAAGCGGTGCGCCGCCTCGAGCGCCAGCGGCGCGTGGATCGGGTCGTCGAAGGAGTGAATGGTGTAGTGGACCGCCCCCGGGTGGTAGGCGTTGTCCTTGAACAGCTTCAGGGCGATGGTGCCCGCCTTCACATTCAGGCGCCCGCTCAGGTCGCGGGTCGCGGCCACCGCGCTCAACATCGACAGCGAGTAGAAGGCGGCTACCTCGGGATCGTCGGGGTATTGCTGGTACAGCCGCTCCATCGCTTCCATGTAGCCGATCCGGCGATCGACGTGTTCCCCCTCGCCCCAGAGGATCTCGACGGCGTTGAGGAATCCCTTCTCCCGATCCGTCGGCGCCTTGGCGAGCCGCTCCGTCCGGGTGGGAGCCAGACGCTCGAGAGCCTTGCGCGGCTCGGTGGCGTCCATCTGCGAAGTCAGCGGATGGTTGTAGGCCAGCGACTCTCCCCAGTATGCCATGGCGAAGTCGGGATCGAGTTCCTGAGCGGCGTGAAACTGTTCTCGAGCCTGGATCCAGCCGAAGCTGTGCAGGATCGCCACGCCACGCAGAAAGTGGTCCTGGGCCTCGCCGCTCGCCGACGTGGGGAAGTCGATGACCCCCACGTTCTCGAACTGCGCGCGCGCCTGACCTGCCGCCACGGCCAGCATACAGACGGTCAACACTACGTTCCGTACCAGCTTCATCGGGTTCCTCCTCCTGTGATGACTCTCCCCGGCCCATGACCGCCCTGCTACCCGGGGGCGTGTTTCAGTATAATGCGTTCGACCCGTATTCACACGCAAAAGGAGGCTGCACCGTGTCGGCATCTCTCGCCGGGAGCGTCGCCATCGTTACAGGGGCATCGAGCGGGATCGGCCGGGCCACCGCCGTGGCGCTGGCCGAAGCGGGCGCCGCGGTGGTGGTGGCCGCGCGGCGCGGCGGCCGCCTGGAGGCGGTGGTGGCGGGGATCCGCCGGGAGGGGGGTCGCGCGCTGGCCGTGGCCACGGACGTGGCCGACCGTGAGGCCGTGTTCGCGCTGGTGGAGCGCGCGGCGGCGGAGTTCGGTCCGGCGGACATCCTGGTGAACAACGCCGGCATCATGCCCACCTCACCGGTCAGGGAAATCCACCTGGATGACTGGCTGCGCATGGTGGACGTGAACGTGAAGGGCGTGCTGCACTGCATCGCCGCCGCGCTTCCGGCCATGCTGGAGCGCCGCCGGGGTCACATCGTCAACGTGGGCTCCCTGGCGGGGCGGCGCCCCTTCCCGGGTGGCACAGTGTACGCCGCCACCAAGTTCGCGGTGCGCTGCATTTCAGCCGGGATGCAACTGGAGCTCTCCGCCGCACACGGCATCCGGATCACCGACATCCAGCCCGGAGTGGTCGCCACGGAGCTGGTGGAGCACATCCCCGACCCGGAGACCCGGGAGGGGTTCATCGAGCGCTGGCAGGACAAGAAGCCCATGGACCCGGAGGACGTGGCTGCGGCCATTCTCTACGCGGTCACCGCTCCGGCGCACGTCAACATCAACGAGATCCTGATGCGCCCGCGCGACCAGCCGACCTGACGGGCCTACAGCAGGAAGATCGCGAACGAGAGCACGAACTGGTTGTCAACGTCCTTCACGATCTCGTAGCGGACCTCGACGCTGGTGTTTTCCGAGCCCAGGCCCGCGACGGCGTTGAAGCCCCGGGCGCGGGTCGCCTCCTCGAAGGGGTTTGCCTTGATGCTCTGCAGGTGCCAGCCGCCGCCGAGGTAGCGAAAGAAGGGGATGGGGAGCAATGGGAGCGAAACGAGGGCGTTGACGTTCGCCTCCCAGTAGCGGCACTGGTTGCAGTTCGGGAAGAAGTAGTCGCCCGACGCCGCCAGCCGCACCGGAAACGCCGGAATTCCGAACTCCGCCCGGGGTCCCACACCGACGGTACCGCCCAGAACATCATTGGCGTAGGAGATCTGCCCGCCCAGGCGCACCTGGGCAGCCACCGGGGCGGGCGCCGAACCCGCCGCGACGACCCCGGCGAGAGCCAGGGCCGCGGCGACAGCCCTCAACCGGGCACGGCCGGCCATGCCGTGATCCGCGGACACCGCCGTCATCCTCTACCTGCCATCATGCCGCCGGGCAGAGTGACTTCGCGGGCCGCCCCGTAGTGGATGCCGTTGAAAAGGAACGGGAACGTCCCGTGCGACTGGGCGCGGAAGGTGATCTTGGGACCGAACAGGAGCAGGTGTCCCTCGCCCACCCGCGCGTCGGCGATCGAGACCCCGTCCTGCAGGTGGTGCTGGCCCCAGGCCCATCCGCTGCGCAGCGGCGCATCCGTGTCGAACCACCCGACCGGGGTCACTCCCGCCGCCGCGCCCTGCAGGCCGAACACGGGGCTCCGGCTGAAGAGCACGTTGGCTCGCTCGCCGACGCCCGCCGCCAGCGGATGAGCGCCGTCCACGCGAAGGTCGAGCACCGAGCCGGGCACGTAGTACTCCTCCGAGGCCAGCGGCTGGCCGTCGGTCCCCACCAGGTAGTCGCGCACCGGCAGGCCTGCGTGGTAGGCCAGCGCGGTCGAACTGCCGATAGCCACCACCGTCCCTCCGGCGCGGATGAATTCGAGCACGGCGGGCACCGTGGTCGCCGAGGTGAAGGCTCCCATGCGGCCGCGGTATTCGTCCGGCACGGTAGCCGCGAACTCGGGCAGCATGGTCCTGCCGGCGTCGCGGCCCGGCAGCGGGACCGCGCCGTCCTCGAGCACCAGCACGTCGAACCTGTCGATCAGGTTGCCCTGGTCGAGGTCGGGCGGGAAGACCACATCGAAGTCGAACTCGAAGTCCTCCAGGATCATGCGCGTCCAGCCCGACGGCATCGATCCGCCGTACACGTCGCCGAGCGCGATCCGCGGCGCGGTGAGCTCGAAGGCGCGGCCCGACGGCGCGGACTCCAGGGCCACGAAGTCGACGCCGAGTTCCGCCGCCATGGCGGTGACCGACGCCTCGTCCGCTCCCGCCCCTGACAGGAAGAAGGTTCCCGCCGGGTGCTGCGAACCGCCCGCCTGGAAGTCATCCCGCAGCCAGTGCACGCTCCCGCCCGCCGCCAGCACGCGGTTGACCGCGACGAAGGCGTCGTTGGCATCGTGGCCGACCAGGTAGCCGGCGGCATCGGCCGCTCCCGCGACGGTGCCCGCGGGCGCCTCGGCCAGCCACTCGATCGGCTCGAAGGGGCCGTCGAAGCCGTCCAGGATGCGGTCGAACTCGACACCCATCTGGTAGGCGAGGGTCCATCCCGCGTTGTCGTAGGGCGCGGTCGGGGGCGCGCCCGGGTAGGGGAAGTCGTTGGGGTGGTTCTGCGGCTCGAACATGTCGAGGACGTGCGGGCGGAACGCCTGGGCGGCCAGCACCACGTAGGACCCGGCGGGATAGCTCGTGCCTCCCACCTCGAAGTCGGCGGTCGCCCGGTGCACCTGCACCCCGCCCTTCAGCAGCGCGTTCACGAACCTGGTCGCCGTTGGAAAATCCGCCTGGTCTGAGGGCAGGATGAAGCCGCGCGGATCGCGGTCGGCGGGATCCCTCAGGATCCGCTCGTAGTCGTCGCGCGAGCCCATGCGCGCGATGATTTCGCTGGCCTCGTCGATTTCGAAGGGCAGCACCGTCCAGTGGTCGCGGCTGCCGCGCTCGATGGAGTTGGTGCCCATGCGCCAGATGTTGAACAGCAGGTGGTCCCTGTTGCGCGAGGCGTAGTCGAGCACGGCAAGATTGGCGGTCAGCGAGTAGTCGACCGACTGGCGGAAGTGCCACACGCCAGGCTCCACCGGGAGGGGCAGATCGCCGTGGGGCAACTGCCGCCCGGGGAGGAAGGGAATCGCAATGGGTGTCGGGTTGCCGATCGTCTCCGTCAGCAGCCCGATCTGGTTCTTGAAGTAGGGCGTGGTGCGCAGGCCGCCGTTCCACCAGGTCGAATAACTCGCCCCGCTGCGCATGGTGGTGCCCCCCTTCCCTTCCAGCACAAAGCGCTGGTGCATCGCCGAGCCGACCTGGTCCAGGCCGGTCAGGATGAGCGGATCGAGGTAGTGGTTGGGCGGATCGCGGAAGGGCGGCGCGAACATGACCGTCCCCAGCGGACCGGTCTGGTGGTGGTTGTAGACGATCTGCGGGAACCACTCGCGCGCGATGATGCGGTTGACGTTGGTGGTCTCGGCGAGTGCCGACATGTAGAAGTCGCGGTTGTTGTCGTGGCCCGCGTACTTCTGGTAGAGCACCGGGACGCCGCCCGTGCTGCGCTCCTCGGGCGTCTCGATGCGCATGTACCAGTTGGCAAGCAGGTCGTGGCCGTCCGGGTTGGCGTGCGCCACCAGCACCACCACGTCGTCGAGGATGCGCATGGTCTCGTCGTCGGTGCTGCTCACCAGATGGTAGACCAGTTCCATCAGCTGCTGCGCCCCCAGCACCTCGTTGGCGTGCAGGCCGCCGTCGATCCAGACCACCGCCCTGCCCTCGACCGCCATCGCCCGGGCCTCGGCCTCCGAGACCCCTTCGGCGTGCGCCATCCGCTCCGCGATCTCCTTGTAGCGGGCCAGGTTGCCGTGGTTGCCGGGGGAGGTGATGGTCGCCATCAGCTGCTCGCGGCCTTCCTCGGTCCGACCGATGGATTCGAGGGTCATGCGATCCGACTCCGACGCCAGCAGCTCCCAGTACTCGGTCAGTTGCACGTAGTTGGGGAGGACGTAGTCGGCCCCGATTTCGTGCCCGAACTGCTCCACGGGCGAGGTCACCCGGGTGGCGGTGGCCATCTCCTCGCACGCCCACAGAGCGGGCACGAGGAGCAGGAAGACGGGCGCCAGGCTTGTCCGGCGCCGGGAGAACAGGGGATTCCGCAGGGTCATGCGCATGGGAACATCCTCTTGCATGGAAGCGCCAGGGCCGACTGCGCCTGGCTCATGTGTGATTATTGCCATCAGGGCAGCTCCATCCTCCAGAACGCGATGCCGCCGGCCTGCTGTCCCACCTCCACGTCGCCCACCCGCGAGAAATCGGAGAGGTCGAACACGTCCACCTTGCCCGGCTCCGCGCCCACGCCCTCCGAGCTCACGAAGGCGTAGCGCGAGTCCGGCGACACCTCCACGCCGTGCGTGACCGTGGTCGTGGTGGGCACGCGCGCGAGGCTTTCGCCCGTGCGCAGGTCGAAGAACTCCACCCCCGCTCCCTGCTTGAGCGTCGCCACCAGCAGGCGGCCGTCGGGCGAGATCGCGAGGTTGTAGGGACCGGTCCCGGCCTGCAGCACGCGGATCAGCTCCCAGCTCTGCCGGTCCAGATGCAGGATGCGGCTGCCCGCGTTGCAGGCGACGTAGAGGCTGAGGCCGTCCGGCGACGGCTGCACCCAGGTGGGCGAGCACTGAGAGCCCGCCACCGCTCCAGCGCCCATTCCGCTCATGCCTCCCGCCATCCGTCCCGCGCCGCCTTCCGCATCGAGCGGGCCCTCACGGCCGGGCGCCACCGAAAACCTGCGCGCCACCTGGAAGGTTCGGGTGTCGATCTCGACCACCTGCTCGTCCATCATGCAGTTGGAGTAGAGAAACAGCCCGTCCGGGGCCATGCGCGCGCCGTGTGGCATGGTGCAGGTCTCGATCTGCTCCACCTCGACCAGGTCGGGGGTGTAGACCACCGACACCGTGGAGGGCACGTGCTCGCCGTGCAGGTTGAAGTTGACGACGAAGGCGTAGAGACCATCCGGGGTGAGGTCGATGGTCGCGGGGAAGTAGCCAAGCAGGATGGGCTCCGCGACGACCGTGTCCACGCCAGCCTCGAACTTCCACAGCTTCCCGTCCGGAAAGCCGTGTCCGGTGGTCATGTAGAGGTGACGGCCGTCGGGCGAGATGCGGAGCCCGTGGGGCCCCTCGGTTTCGGTGGGGATCTCGCCCACCATGGTGGTCTGCTCCAGGGTGAGCGACCCGTCGAAGCGGATGCGGTGGATCAGGTCGGCCGACTCCGCGCCGACGTAGAGCCAGTACACGGCGCCCGGGTCGGCCGCGCGCGCCATCGGGCCCCCGCCCGCGGCGGTGCCGGCTCCGGACCCGGAGACGCACCCGGCGGAGAGCAGCAGCAGCGCCGCCGCGCCGGCACGTGGTATCGAAAACATCGCTCTCTCCTTGTTGGAGGATGGCGCCGCGCGCACGTGCGTTGCGCAACGCCCTGCCTCCACGGCCGCTGGCCGGCGCCAACCCCTCACGTTTCCGCCCGGCCCTCGTCCAAAGCCCCCAGATTGCGTCTCAGCAGTGCTCCCGGATCCGGGTCCCGTCCCATGAAGGCGCGGAACATCTCGTCCGGTTCACGGCTGTCTCCCTGTGCCAGGATGGTGTCCATGAAGGCCGCGCCCGCCGCCGGCGAGAGGACTCCTTCACTGCGGAATCGCCCGAACGCATCCGCCTCCAGCACCTCGGACCACATGTAGCTGTAGTAGGCCGAGGCGTAGCCACCCGCAAACAGATGGCTGAAGGTGGTGAGGATGTGGCTTCTGGCGAAGCTCTCTTCCGGGGCGAACGGCCTCATGACCTCTTCCGCGTACGACATCAACTCCTGCTTGCCATCGTACTCGCGATGAAGCCGCAGGTCGAGGGTCGCGAACCCCAGCTGCCTCATCTGCGCCTGGCCGCCCATGAAGCGGCGCGCCGCCAGCATGCGCCGGTAGAGGTCGTCGGGGAGGGGCTCCCCGGTCTCGTGGTGCCCGGAGAAGATGGACAGCGCCTCGCGCTCCCAGGTCCAGTTCTCCATGATCTGCGAGGGCACCTCCACCCAGTCCCAGGGCACCTGCATCCCCGATCGGGAAGGCAGCGGCACCCGCGAGGTGCAGTGGTGCAGGAGATGCCCGAACTCGTGAAAGATGGTCTGGACGCTGCGGTGCGTGAGCAGGGCCGGCCTGCCCGGCACGGGCGGGGCGAAGTTGCCGGCCATCATGCCGGTGTGGGGCACGAAGTCTCCGTCCGGCCGCGGACCTCCGGTGGTCAGGGTCGCCATCCACGCCCCCTGGCGCTTTCCGGTTCGCGGAAACCAGTCGGTGTGGAACGATCCGAGGCGGGTGCCGTCCCCCGCGGTCAGGCGATAGGAGCGCACGTCCTCGTGCCAGACATCCCTGGCCGGCACCTCCTCGACCCGGACTCCGAACACCCGCTCCACGATCTCGAACAGGCCGGCCAGGACCCGGTCGAGGGGGAACCATGGACGCGTGACCTCGTCGTCGAACCGGAAGCGCTCGCGCCGGAGAGCCTCCGCAACGTATGCCAGGTCCCACGGCTTCAGCGGATCGAGCCCCATGCGCGCGGCCTTTTGCCGGACCATCGCCAGATCGCGCTGCCAGTACGGAAGGGTGCGCTCCCGCAGGTCGCTGACGAAGTCGAAGGCGCGGGTCCCGGTGCGCGCCATGGCATCGTCCAGGCGGTAGTCGGAGAAGTCCCCGTACCCGAGCAGACCCGCGAGTCGGCGTCTCAACTCCAGGATGCGCGCGATGACCGGGCGGTTGTCCAGTTCGCCGTCCCGGCAGCGTCCCACGTAGGCCCGGTGGAGCTGTCGGCGCAGCGCGCGGTCATGGGCGTACTTGAGGACCGGCTCGAAGGAAGGGAAGTCCAGGGTCAGCAGCCAGCCTTCCAGGTCCTCGGCCCGCGCCTTGTGGCGGGCCAGCTCCAGGGCCGTGTCGGGGATCCCGTCGAGCCGCGGGCGCTCGTCGTCGGTGATGTGCAGCCGAAAGGCTTCCGTGGCATCGAGGACGTTCTCCGAGAAGCGCCGTTCCAGCCGGGACAGCTCGACCCGGATCTCCTCGACGCGGACGCGGGCCTCGTCGCCCAGATCGGCCCCGGCGGACCGAAACTGGTGCATCATCCTGTCGAGGTTGCGGCGGCGCAGCGGGTCGAGCGCTTCGGCCTGGGGAGTGCCGGAGAATCCCCGCACCGCCGCCCACAGGCCACGGTGCAGCGGGAGCCGCGACCAGAAGGCCGCGATCTCGGGCAACACCGCGTTGTAGGCGTCCCTCAGCTCCGGAGTTTCCGCGACAGCGAGCACCACCGTGACCGGCGCCAGCTCCTCCTCCACCTGCTGAACGATGTCGTCGAGGCGCTGGATGGTATTGTCGTAACTCGCGGGCGACCCGCCGCTCCCGGCGAGGTCGTCGATCTCCGCTTGCGCGCGTTCCAGCACGGCGCGCACGGACGGCGCCAGACCGGATGCGGTAATGCCCGCAAAGGTGGGTGGTGAAGCGTGGGCAGGGTGTCCCCGGGTCGGCGAGGAGTCGGCGGCGTCCGCCATCTCTAGCGGTCGCCTTCGGGCTGGTGCCACGGAAGGTCGGCCACCTCGATGACCCGCCCCTTCCTCCGCCAGCGCGCCAGGGTATCCTCCTCCGCCTCGAGCCCGAGACCCCACATGGCGTCCCGGATGGCGGTGACCCGGTGGCCGCGCGCCTGGAGGCCGTCGATCGCCTGGGTCACGCACACGTCGCGCGCAACCCCGGCCACGAAGAACTCCGCCGGATCGAGCGCGCGCGCCATTGCCTCCACGAAGAGGTCGGCCCCCCGATTGCCCTCGAACACGTCAAAGCGGTCCTTGCGGATGAACACCGGCCGGGGACGGCGGCGCCAGCGCGCCAGCAGCGCGCGCACCTCGACAGGCGTCGCGTTCACCTGCAGCACGAGACAGTCGGAGGAGGCGAGCGAGGGAATGATCTCCGCGCCGAGGCGCTCATCGGACTCCGTCGAGCGACCCATGCAGTGGGGCGGGTAGGTGCCCTTGCGCGGATCCGGGTTCTTCGCATCGATCTCGGCGTCGTCGTAGCCGTGCCAGTCGCCGGTATACACCACCAGGGCGGCGTGGGCATGCATCCAGGCGACGGCCTCGACCAGCCGGGGCTCGACCGTCACCGCGCCGGGATCGCCATCGTCGAACAGGTCGCGCACGTAGAGCCGCCCATCCGGCTCCATGAAGTCCCGCTGCACATCCACCACCCATCCGATGCGTGTCATTCGGGTCTGCCCCTCTGATGAAGTTCCCTCGTCAGCCCGGAGTTCGCCGTCCCGCTCCGCGCCTCGCCGTCCCGCTCCGCGCCCATGAGCTACGCGACCCGCTCGAGCGACGGGTTGGGCCGATATCCCCGTCCCGCCTTGGCAACCGGTTCGTCGCCCACCTTCACGACGTCTGCAGTGAAGTTGACCTGGCCCCGGATCAGGGACGAGCCCACCCCGAAGGCGTCCACCGGGACCCCGCCCGTGCGGAAACGGCGGATCCGGGCGCCGTCGAATCCTCCCGAGACGACGATGCGCACATGCGCGAACCCGTTGCGGTCGAGGGCCTCCCGCACCTTGTGCACGAGCCACCGGTTCACGCCCTGAAGCTCCCTCTCGCTGTTGCCGCCCGCCTCCGCCTTCCTCGCAAGCGACCGGTCCACCATGTTCTCCGCGGTGTCCAGGCGCACGGCGTACAGCTTCTCGCCCAGCGCCCGGGCCACCTTCAGCGCCGTGCCCACGCAGTCGTTGTCGAAGTCCACCAGCGAGACGACGCGCACGGAGTCGGGCACCCGGCGGGCGAGCGCCGCGGTGGCGGCGACCGTGTCCCCCGAGTACGCCGCGATCAGCGAGTGCGGCAACGTCCCCTCCCCCCTGCCCCCCCACCACGCCCCCTGCGCGTCGGTGGACACGCCGGCCGCCCCGGCCACGTGCGCCGCCCAGCCGTCCGCCATCTGCACCGCCCAGTGGTCGTGGCGCGCGGCGAAGTACAGCACCGGCGCCGGCCAGGCCGCCTCGACGGCCCGGCGGGTTCCGGTGGCGACCCGGGTGCCCCGGGCCAGCGCGCCCAGGTAGAGGGTCTCCAGGTGCGCGAAGCCGGGGTAGGGTCCGCGGATGAGCATGACCGACTCGCCGGGCGCCGCCCGGTCACCGTCGCCCAGCGACCACACCTCCAGGTCTTCCCACCGGTATCCGTCGGCCAGGCACAGCTTGAGAATCGCCACCGCCTCGTCGGTACCCGCCAACAGAACATCCTTCTTCTGGAAAACCTGCATGGTCACCGAGGGCGCGCGCGCCTCCGCCTCGAGCACCCGGCGGGCCCAGTTGAAGTACTGGTCGGTGTAATGGCCGGCCCGCATCGCGGCTGCAGGCAGGCCGAAGACGTCGGGAGCCAGCCGATCCGCCCTGCGGCGCGGCGCAGGGGGGGCTGGAGAATCGGCGCGGACGGGCCCTTGACGGCTCATTTCCTAATTTCGGTCCGGCTGACGTCAAATGGAAGGTGGTGCGCGCGACCGGCGGGGGGTTTGCACCTGTCCTCGCAAGATGCGATCATCGGTACGATGACGATCCTCATCGTGACCCTGATCGCCACGCTCGCCGTCTCGGGGCTCTGTTCGATTCTGGAGGCGGTTCTCCTCTCCATCGACACGAGCTTCGTCGAGATGCGGCGTGCGGAGGGACGACGCTCCGGGCGCCTTCTGCATGAGCTGAAGAACCACATCGACGAGCCGATCGCGGCCATCCTCACGCTCAACACCGTGGCCCACACCGCGGGCGCCGCGTTCGCTGGGTCGCTGGCCTACGAACTCTTCGGCAGCGCCTGGGTGGCCGGCTTCTCGGCCGTCTTCACCTTCGCCATCCTGGTCTTCTCCGAGATCATTCCCAAGACCGCCGGAGCCCGCTTCTGCAAGCAGCTCGCCCCGCCGTCCGCCTACGTCCTCAAGGCGCTGACATTCAGCATGACGCCTTTGCTCGTGCCCCTCTCGTGGGTGCAGAGGCTGGTGCAGGGATCGGGGAACAGCCCGGACATCAGCCGCGAGGAAATCGAAGTGATGGCGCGGATGGCGTGGACCACCGGAACCCTGGCGGAGGACGAGTGGCAGGTGGTGTCCAACGTCATGCGCCTGGACGAGGTCCCGGTGGGAGAGGTCATGACGCCGCGCACCGACATCGTGGCGATCGATGCGGGCGCCACCGTGGAAGAGGCCAAGCAGGTCATGCTCGACCACGGCCACCTGCGGCTCCCCGTGCACACCGGAACTCTCGACAGGATCGTGGGCGTGCTGGTGGCGCGCGACCTGTGGCGGGCCGACCAGAAGGGGGTGACCGAGATCCGCGATCTGCCCCGCGCGCCGATCTTCGCCCCCGTCTCCCGGCCCGTTCAGGAGCTCATTCCGGAACTCCAGGACAAGGGCGCCAAAATGGCGATCGTGCTCGATGAATTCGGCGGCACCGCGGGGCTGGCGACCTTCGAGGACCTCATCGAGGAGATCGTGGGGGAGATCCGGGACGAGCACGAGGCGCACGAGCCGGCCGAATTCCAGCGCCTGCCCGACGGGAGCGTCCGGGTCTGGGGAGGCGTCTCGGTGCGGGAGGCCAACCAGCGGCTGCGGCTGGAGTTGCCTTCCGACGCCGCCGACACGGTCGGGGGCTACGTCTTCGGCAGCCTGCACCGCGTTCCCCGGCCGGGTGACGAAGTGCCGGTGGATGGCGGGCGGTTGCGGGTCGCGCGCATGCGCGGTCGCCGCGTGGAATTTGTCGTATTTCTTCCGGACTAATGTCGCATTCCGGCAGGACGCGCGGTGATGACGGCGATCGCCCCCAGGGAAGGTTGACAGGCTCGCAAGCCGTTGATAACGTCCCTCGTGCTGAACATGGTTGACCCGCTCAGGATCGCCCCATGAGGGCCGTCGTCCCCGGGCGGAGGTGTCTCCGGCCAGGACCCGGACGAAGTGTCTCCGGGAACCTGGCCGCTTCTCTTTTCGGGAGTCCGCGCCACCCGCGGGTCCTCCCCTCGTCTGCCTTCCCGCAGACCTCCCATTGGCCCAACCGGAACCCCGGGGCGCGCGGTCCGCGTCCCAGACCCTTTTCATAACTCAGCGGAGCGTGACCATGGACCGGAACGAGTACCTGTACGCAGCGGAAGAATGTCGGGACGAGATGGAGGAGTACATCGATGAGATGGACAGTCGCAACGGGCTGTCCCTCACGAGCGTCGACGATGTCATGAACTACGTGAAGGAGCATGACGTAAGCTCGATCCGCCTCTGGTTCTCCGACATCCTGGGCAACCTCAAGTCCTTCTCGATCACCCCCAAGGAGCTGCCTGGCGCCTTCGAGGAGGGGATGGGTTTCGACGGCTCCTCGATTCAGGGCTACAAGCGGATCCAGGAAAGCGACATGGTCGCGTTCCCGGTGCCGGACACGGCCCAGGTGCTGCCCTTCCGCTCCGGCGGGGGACGGTCGATGCGCATGATGGCCCAGATCCGCAACCCCGACGGGTCGGCGTACGACGGCGATCCCCGCAACATCCTCATTCGCACCCTGGGCCGTCTCGAGGACCACGGGTGCACGAACATGTACGTCGGACCCGAGGCGGAGTTCTTCTACTTCAAGAACGAGCGGGGAGTCGAACTCCTCGACGACGCCGGATACTTCGACATCAACCCGGTCGACATCGGGGACGACATCCGCGAAGTGACCGTGTGCGCGCTCGAGGCGATGGGGATCCCCATCGAGTACCACCACCATGAAGTCGGCCCCTCGCAGCACGAGATCGACATTCGCTACCAGGATGCCCTGCGGATGGCCGATGGCCTCCAGACCTACAAGTATCTGGTCAAGGAGATCGCGCGCCGCTGCGGCGCCTTCGCGACGTTCATGCCCAAGCCGCTCGCGGGCGAGAACGGGAGCGGGATGCACACGCACCTGTCGCTCTTCAGAGGCAGCGAGAACGCCTTCTACGACGGCACCGACGAGCACCATCTGAGCGCGATGGCGAAGCAGTTCATCGCGGGCGTGCTGAAGCACTCGCGCGAGATGGCGCTGGTCACCAACCCGACCCACAACTCGTACCGGCGCCTGGTGCCCGGCTACGAGGCGCCCGTCTACATCGCCTGGGCCGAGCGCAACCGGTCGGCGGCCATCCGCATCCCGATGTACAAGCCCGGCAAGGAGGTCGCCACCCGCATCGAGCTGCGCTTCCCGGACCCGACCTGCAATCCCTACCTGACCTTCGCGGTCATGCTGGCCGCCGGCCTCGAGGGTGTCGAGAACGAGTTGTCCTGCCCGGATCCGGTGACCGTGGACATCTACCACCTCACCGCCAAGTGGCGGGAGCAGATGGGGATCGACGCCCTGCCCCACGACCTCTTCGAAGCAGCCCGCATCGGCCAGTTCAGCGACTTCCTCAAGAACGCCCTGGGCGAGGACGTGCACCGCAAGCTGATCGAGACCAAGCTGGAAGAGGCGGACGTGTTCCGCCTGCACGTCTCTCAGCTCGACCTGAAGAAGCACCTGGTGCTGTAGGTCGAGACCCCGGAAGGGGAAAACCCAACCGGGGGAAACGGCCCCCGGCGGCCGCAGGGTCCGGACGGACCCTCAGCCGCCGGGGGCCGTTTCCGTGGTGGCGGAGGCATCCTCCGACTCGCTCACAGCCTCGCGGGCGCGGGTGCGCTCCTCGCGCCAGAAGGAGATGCCGAGCAGGACCGCGCCGCAGGTGATCGCGGAGTCGGCCACGTTGAAGATCGGCCAGTGCATGAAGCCCAGGTCGATGGGACCGATGAAGTCCACCACCCCGCGGTCCCAGCGCACCCGGTCCACCAGATTGCCGACCGCGCCGGAAAGGATGAGCGCGATCGCGACCACCTTCACCCGGTCCCCGCTCTCGCTCTGGACAAAGAGCACGGCCAGGAGCCCCATGGCCAGGATCGTCACCGGAATGAAGAACCAGCGCGGATCGTTGCCGATGGAGATGCCGAAGGCCGCCCCCCGGTTGAAGGCGAGGGTCAGCGGCACGAGGCCGTCGAGGATCTCCATCCGGCGCCCGCCGCCAAGGGTGTTCAACGCCCAGCGCTTGGTGATGACGTCGAGCAGAACAACCGCCGGAAGGATGGCGGCGAGAATGCGGAGTTTGCTGTTCACGTTGCTGGGATGGTGGGATGGAGGCGGCGGGAGTCGAACCCGCGTCCGCGAGTGGGTCCGGCGAAGCTTCTACGTGCGTAGATCGCTGTTGCGCTTCATCGGGTGAGCGGCCAGCGACCCGCCGAATCCCCGACTAGCCGTCGAATGTCTCGCCCGCGGTGCGACGGCCTCGCCGCGGGCCAGCCCAACTTGTCGACGCCTGCAAGGCCTGCCTTGGGCGGGCGGGCCAAGAGACGGGCTGTGAGAAAGCTCAGGCAGCCAGTGCCATGTGATTGTTGGCAATTGTGTTGATTCCGGGTTTTTTTCGAGGCATCCCGGACCTCGGCACGCTACCCCGCGTTCACCAAACACGTCGAAGCCGTTACGCCCCCGTACGGTCCGGTGCAGACGGCTCAGAGTCCGTTGCACGTTCTCCTTTGCTCTTGTGGTCGCCGATCGCTCGCGTCCGCCGCGCTCAGGCGGCGCTCGCCAGCTCCCGTTCAAGATAGCACTTCAGCACTTCCCGTGTTTCCTCGAGGGTGGTCAGGCTGAAGAGCCGGGTCCGGAGCTGGCGCCCGTTGGGCAGCCCCTTGGTGTACCAGCCCATGTGCTTGCGGAACTCGATGACCGCCTTCCGGTGATTTCGCTCGAAGTCCACCGCGTTCTGCGCGTGCTCGAGGCAGATGGCCAGGCGCTCGGCCGGATCCGGCAGCGGGGGAAGGCTCCGGCCGTCCAGGGCGGCGCGGGCCCCCGCGAACACCCAGGGGCTGCCGTGGGAAGCGCGCGCGATCATCACCCCGGCGCACCCGGTCTCCTCCTGCATGCGGCGCGCGTCCGCCCCGGTCTTGATGTCGCCGTTGCCCACGACGGGGATGTCGAGCGCATCAACCAGGGCCGCAATCTCGTGCCAGCGCGCGTGGCCCGAGTACATGTCCGCCCTGGTGCGCGGATGCAGCGTGACCACGGCGGCGCCGGCGTCCTGGCAGCGCAGGCCGATGGTGACCGGGTCGCGCGTCTTCTCGTCGAAGCCGCTCCGGATCTTGGTCGTGACCGGCAGCGGCGTCGCGCGCGCCACCGCGCGCACGATGCGTTCGACCAGCCCCAGGTCCCGCAGACAGCCAGAGCCGCCGTTGCGCTTCACGACCTTCTTGACCGGGCACCCGAAATTGATGTCGACGAAGTCGGGCCGGTACACGTCCGAGACCAGCGCCGCAGCCTCCGCCATGCTCTCGGGGCGGGCGCCGAAGATCTGCACGCCGATGGGCCGCTCCTCCTCCTCGAAGCGCAGGTAGGCGCGCGTCCGCTCGCTCCCGTGGCAGATGCCCTCGGCGCTCACGAACTCCGTCACCACCACATCCGCGCCGAAGCGCCGGCACAGGCGCCGGAAGGGCGACTCGCTCACCCCCGCCTGGGGGGCGAGGAAGAGAGGGACGTAGCCGCGGGGGGCCTCGGGAAGATAGGGAAATCTCATGGATGCAAGATATCACACTTCGGCGTGGCCGTGCGCAAAGCGGGCTCGGTGCAACCTGCCGAAGATGATCCCGTGGGCAGCTTGCGGAACGGGAAACCGACACAGATAATGACGCATTCGATCATGGATTCGTCGCGAAACGAGGGGCGCCGGCATACCTGTCGAAATGCGACGATTTCATCCATGGGAGCGACAAAAGCGGATTAACTCGACAAAAGAGCCCCGAGACGGGGCAGGATCCGCCCGGCGCCGGCCGCGAGGCGTGCCGAGGGCGATTGGCCGACCGCGACAAAACCATATCACCACCGGAGAAACCATGCTCTCTCGTCCATGCAGCACGACCACCCGCGCCCTTCGAATCCGGATCGGCCGCATCGGGGCGCTCGCCAGCCTCTTCGCGGCCGTCCTCCTCCTCGCTCCCGCCCCCGCCCTGGCCCAGGAATCCGGATCGGAGATGAGCTACGTCCTCAACACCTTTTCGTTCCTGATCTGGGGCGCGCTGGTGATGTGGATGTGCGCCGGCTTCACCATGCTCGAATCCGGGACCGTGCGATCGAAAAACGCATCGATGATCTGCCTCAAGAACATCGGCATCTACGCGATCGCCGGACTCACCTACTACTTCGTCGGCTACGGCCTCATGTACGTCGACGTGAGCGGCTTCATCGGGTCGATCAACCTGTTCTACGGCCCGTCGGCCGAGGAGGCCGCGCTGCTGGGAGGGGATGAAGGCGCGCTGGCCGCCGTGGTCGAGAACGGCTACGCGGTCACGTCGGACTGGTTCTTCCAGATGGTCTTCGTAGCCACCACGGCCTCGATCGTGTCCGGGGCGCTGGCGGAGCGGGTCAACATGTGGGCCTTCTTCGCGTTCACCGCGATCCTGACGGCCTTCATCTACCCGATCATCGGTTCCTGGCACTGGGGCGGCGGCTGGCTGGCCGAGATGGGCTTCCAGGACTTCGCCGGATCCACCATGGTGCACTCCACCGGGGGATGGGCCGCGCTGGCCGGCGCACTGGTGGTGGGACCGCGCTGGGGCAGGTTCCGCAAGGACGGCACGGTCAAGATCATGTCGCCGTCCAACATTCCGGCCGTCACCCTGGGCGTGTTCATCCTCTGGCTCGGCTGGTTCGGCTTCAACGGCGGCTCGCAGCTCGCCCTCGACGGCGCGGTCAATGCGCTGGCCATGAGCAACATCCTGGTGAACACCAACCTGGCGGCCGCCGCGGGCGTGATTACGGCACTCGCGGTCTCGCGGCCCATTCTCGGGCGCATCGATCTCTTCGCGGGCCTGAACGGCGCGCTCGCCGGCCTGGTGGCCATCACCGCCGGTCCCGACATCCTCGACGCCCGCTGGGCCGTGGCGATCGGCGCGGTCGGCGCGATCGTCTGCACCCTGGGTCTCAAGTTCCTGGAGCAGCGCCGGATCGACGACGTGGTCGGCGCCGTCCCCGCGCACCTCTTCGCGGGCATCTGGGGCACGCTCGCCACCTCGATCGCCGCGGGCGCCAACCTCGGCGTTCAGCTGGTCGGCGTGCTGAGCGTGGGCGTGTTCGTCTTCGCAGTTTCGTTCGTGGTCTGGACGATCCTGGAGAAGACCATGGGCGTCCGGGTGTCGCGCACGGTGGAGGAGGTGGGACAGGATGCCGCCGAGCTGGGGCTGGAGGCCTATCCCGAGTTCGTGCTCATGGTGGATCCCGACGAGGGTCAGGACTACCGCGATCCCTAGCAGCCCACGGACTGCCAACCGGAGCACCAGGGGACCTTGACTGCGTCCGCGCACACATCCTTCGACCGGGCCTACCCCGACGAATCCCGACCCGGGACAGCGGGGTCGGGAGGGTTCGCCCGCTACGAACTGGACGACCGCTTCTACGACGAGATGTTCCGCGGAGACGGGAGCCTCCGCGGCGTCTCGCGGCGGCTGGGCACAGCGCTGTCGCAGGCTCCGCCCGAGGAGTTGGCGCAGCTTCAGGAAGGCGTCGCCCGCCGCTTCATCCACGAGGGGATCACCTTTACCGTCATCGGCGCGGACAGGGCGTCGGAGCAGATCATCCCCATCGATTGCGTGCCCCGTCTGCTCACCGCCGAGGAATGGGACCACATCGACCGGGGCCTCAGGCAGCGCCTGACCGCGCTCAACCTCTTCCTCGGTGACATCTACGGCGACGGCAAATCGCTGCGCGACGGCATCGTGCCCCCCGACCTGGTGCTGGGGTGTCCCCAGTACCGGGTCGAGATGCGGGGCGTGCAGGTCCCCAACGGCGTCTACGTCTCCGTGTGCGGTACGGACGTGGTGCGAACCCACGATGGCTTCGCGGTGCTGGAGGACAATCTGCGGGTTCCCTCCGGCGTCTCGTACATGCTGGCCTGCCGGGCCGCCATGAAACAGGCGTTCCCCCGGCTGTACCGGGCGCACAACGTGCGCGAGATCGCCCGCTATCCGGAGCAGCTCTACGCCACCCTCGCATCGCTGGGATCCTGGGCGGGTTCGCCCCGGGTGGCGGTGCTCACCCCGGGCCGCTACAACTCCGCCTACTACGAACACGCCTTCCTGGCCGGCGAGATGGGCGCCGAGCTGGTGGAGGGGCGGGACCTGGTGGTGCACGACGGCATCGTATACGCCCGCACCGTCACCGGGCTCAGGCGGATCGACGTCATCTACCGGCGGGTGGACGACGACTTCCTGGACCCGGTCACCTTCCGCTCCGACTCGCTTCTGGGAGTTCCCGGCCTCTTCCACGCGTACCGGGCGGGCAACGTGGTGATCGCCAACGCCCCCGGCACCGGGGTCGCCGACGACAAGGCGGTCTACGCCTACGTGCCGGACCTCATCCGCTATTTCCTCGACGAGGAGCCCATCCTGGCAAACGTCGACACGCACCTCTGCCGCACGCGCGAGGGACTCGCGTACACCCTGGACAACCTCGAGAACCTCGTGGTGAAGGAGGTCGGAGGATCGGGCGGATACGGAATGCTGGTCGGCCCGCACTCCACCGCCGGCGAGCGCGAGCGGTTCGCGGCGCGCCTGCGCAGCCACCCGGACAACTTCATTTCGCAGCCGGTGCTCGACCTGTCGCGGGCGACATGCTTCGTGGAGGGCAATCTGGAACCTCGCCACGTGGATGTCCGCCCGTTCGTGCTGCGAGGCCGGTCCGACACCTGGATCGCTCCCGGCGGCCTCTGCCGGGTGGCGCTCCGGAGGGGCGGGCTGGTGGTGAACTCCAGCCAGGGCGGGGGCTGCAAGGATCTCTGGGTGCTGCGCGACCGCGGGGCGCCGGACTGATGCTCGCACGGGCGGCCGCGGACTTCTACTGGATGGGGCGCTACTTCGAGCGCACCGAGCACACCGCCCGGCTGCTCCAGTACCAGCTCACGCGCCTCGTGGACACCCCCGCCGACGAGCTGGCGGTGGGCTGGCGGGTGGTCTATCGCGCGCTCGGACAATCGGCGCCCGTCACCCCCACCGTCACCGACGAAGCCGAATCCTTCCTGCTCGCCGATGCCTATACGCTCGCCGCGAGCCTGGTCGAGGAAACCACCAACCCCGACTCCATGATCCGCTGCTGGACCATGGCGCGGGACAACGCCAAGCAGCTCAGGCCCTGGCTCCCGGTCCGGGTCTGGACCTGTCTCAACCAGGGCTTCTTCTGGATCCGGGACTGCGACTTCCCCAGAGTCTGGGCGGAGGGACCGGCGGCGCTGGCGGACGAGGCGATCGACCGCCTGCGATTGCTGGCGGGCGTGGTGGACGCCCGCATGCCCCGGGACGACGCCTGGCGCTTCCTCGAGCTGGGCCGATTCGTCGAACGTCTCCAGCACCAGGCGGCGCTGCTGGACGCCTGGGACCGGGTCGGCCAGGATCCCGGCGACGCGCCTTCGCTGTCCTGGGCGGGGCTGCTGCGGGTTTGCGCCGCCTATGAGCTCTACTGTCGCGCCCACTCCATGGTGATCCGCCGGGGCCCCGCGCTGGCGTTTCTGGCCCGCAACCCGGAGCTGCCCTGGTCGCTGTGCTTCGCGGTGCGTCGCATCCAGGACCTCCTTGCGGGCATCGATCCGAGGGGCGCCCGCTATCCCCTGGCGCCTCCCCACCGCATGGTGTTGCGCCTGTCGGCGGCCGTGGAGGCGGACCCGGCAGACGAGAAGGATCCCGGCGAGGGTCGAGGTCCTCTCGAGGGGCTGCTGAGGGACAGCCGGGCGTTGCACGGCATCACCGTGGCGACGTACTTCGACTACCCCGTGCAAACCGGCCTGCCATCGTGAGCGCGCGCTTCTCCATCCGGCACCAGCTGGAGTTCCGCTACGATGCTCCGGTACGGGGATCGGTCATGACCCTCTTCCTGTCTCCGGTTCGGGATCGACGGCAGCAACTGCACGGCTTCTCGATCGAGACGGATCCCGGGGGAGCGACGTTCGAGTTCCGGGGACCCTTCGGCAACCGGGGCCATTACTTCGACCGGCCCGGCACCCATCGGGCACTCCGCATCGTCGCCCGCTCCAACGTGGAGGTCTCGCCCCCGGAGGCGATGCCCGACCGCCTGGGGCCGGGTGCGTGGACGACGCTCACCTCCACCATCCGGACGCCGGAACTGTGGCTGATGCTCGAGCCCAGCCGCTTCGCGCAGCCGTCATCCGCCGCCCTGGGAAAATTCGTTGCGGCGCGCGGCATCGAGAAGAAAGACGATCTCCTGGAGGGCATTCGCGCTCTGCTGTCGTGCCTCTACGAGACGTTCGAGTTTTCACCCGGCACCACCGCGGCCGACTCCCCCATCGAGCATATCCTCAAGAGCGGCCGCGGCGTGTGCCAGGACTACGCGCACGTCATGATCTCTGTCCTGCGGGGCTGGGGCGTCCCCGCCCGCTACGTCTCGGGGTATCTCGGACCCGACGACAGCCAGACGTCAACCAACGAAAGTCACGCCTGGGTGGAATGCTGGTTGCCCGGGCTGGGATGGTGTGGCTTCGATCCCGCCAACAACTGCGACTGCGACGAGCGCCACGTGCGCGCCGCGGTCGGCAGGGACTACGCGGACGTTCCGCCGGTGCGTGGCGTGTTTCGCGGCACCGCCAACTCCGCCCTCACCACGCGCGTGGAGGTGGTCCGGGAGGAACACGGCGGGATCGAACCGTAGGAATCAACCAGTCGACTCAACCGCATGGAGAGAAAAAAGATGTTTCCGATCCGCAGTGCACGCGTCCTGTTGTCCACGCTCACCCTGGCCCTGATGCTCTCGCTCGCAGGTCCGGTTCAGGGCCAGTCCGCCTCCATCGGCGCCGATGTCGTCAGCCGCTACGTCTGGCGCGGCACCGACTTCGGGGAATCGATGTCCGTGCAGCCCGCGCTGACGCTCGGTTTCGGAGGTCTGGAGGTGGGCGCCTGGGGCTCCTATTCCATCTCCGCCTCCGGAGCCGGCGCCAACGAGAACGACCTCTGGGCCACGTATACCGTCGCGGCTTCGAACGGCTCCTCGTTCTCCTTCGGGTTCACGGACTACTACTTCCCGGGTCCCGGGGCCGACGGCTTCTTCGTCAGCGACTCCCACATACTTGAGTTGTCGGCTTCCTTCAGCGGGCCGGAGAGCTTCCCGATCTCGCTCTTCGCCGGGAGGATGTCGCGCAACGACCCCGACAATTCCCTGTACCTGGAAGCCAGCGTTCCCGTGTCGGCTTTCGAGGATGTCGACCTGAGCCTGACGGCCGGGATGGTGGCCGGCGAGAGCGAGTTCTACGGGACGGAAGGGACCGCGTTCGTGAACCTGGGCATTTCGGCCAGCAAGGACCTGGTCATCACCGACAGCTTCTCGGTGCCGATGAGCGTGTCCTATATCCTCAACGCGAATCGCCCCGGCGAAGAGAACCACATGGGTGACGATCACGGGCACGACCACGAGCACGACCACGGGCCGGATCCCGACCGCGCGTTTCTCGTCTTCGGATTCAGCCTGTCGCCGTAAGTGGCCGGGGGACGACGACGCGTAGCAGGCATCGTGCTCGCAGCCGGTTCCTCGACCCGGATGGGTCGGAACAAGCTGCTGCTGGAGGTGGCGGGCGAGACTCTGGTCCGCCGCGCGGTGCGGATCTCCAGGGAGGCCGGGCTCGATCCGGTAGTGGTGGTCACGGGGCACGCGCGCGAGCGGATCGAGCGCGAGATCGCGGACCTGGACTGCACGCCCGTGTTCAACGCCGACCACGGCGCGGGCATCCAGACCTCCGCGGCTTCGGGTGTCGCCGGGGTCGCCGGCGCGTGCGACGCCGCCGTCGTGGTTCTCGCGGACATGCCGTTCGTGACCGCGCGCATGCTGCGCACGCTCGTGGAGCGCTACACCGCGGAGGCGCCGCCGCTGGTGGTATCCCGGTACGGCGATGTCAACGCGCCGCCGATGCTCTACGACCAGGTGCTCTTCCCCGAAGTCACCCGCATGCGCGCGGGGTGCGGGCGGGAGGTGGTGCGCCGCCACCACGACCGGGCGATGCAGGTGGACTGGCCGGCGGCCCGGCTGCGCGACCTCGACCGCCCGGAGGACTACGAGGCCGTGGTCGAGGAGCTCGCGCGTGCTGGGGCGGGGGCGGCGGAGGAGGGCACGGCGGAGGAGGCGGGCACGGCCCCGGCTGAGCGGAATTGACCGGCGACCTGCTGCGCCTGGCGGCGCGCATGGAGCGCGAGCGGCGGCCGTTCGCGCTGGCCACCGTGGTGCGGAGCGAGCGCCCCACCTCCGGCAAGCCGGGCAATGCGGCGCTGATCGACCCCGACGGAACCATGCACGGATGGATCGGCGGGAGCTGCACCCGCTCGGAGGTGATCCGGCATGCGCTTGAGGCGCTCCGCCTCGGGGAACCCCGGCTGCTGGCCTTCGGGGCCGACGAGGAGCGTCCCGACGATCTGGTGAGAGTGTCCATGTCCTGCGCGAGCGGAGGAAAAGTGGAAGTGCACATCAACCCCGTGTTGCCGGCGCCCGTCCTGCTGGTGGCGGGTGACTCCCCCGTGGCGCTCGCCCTGCTCAGGCTGGGGAGCGCGATGGGATACCGGACGGTAGCGACCGCGTCCGCCGGCGAGGCCGCCGGCGAGGAGCTGCCCGACATCGCCGACGAGCGCGCGGAGGACCTCGCCGGCTGGGCGGCGATGCTCGCGTCCCGTCCTCCGGGAACGCGGTTTTTCGCGGTCGTGGCCACCATGGGCCGCGAGGACGAGCGGACGCTGGCGTCGCTCGCGGCCGCCGCACCCGACTACCTGGGCGTGGTGGCGTCGCCGCGGCGGATGCGGAGCGTGCGCGCCGTCCTGTCGGGTCTCGGGCTCGGCGATGACGCGATCGGCCGCATCCGCGGACCCGCCGGGCTCGACCTGGGCGCCGAGCAGCCGGAAGAGATCGCCCTGAGCATCCTGGCCGAGATCGTCGGAGAGACCCGGCGGGCGGGAGCGGGTGGCGCGGAAGCGCCGGAGGCCGCGGGCGGCGAGGAGGCCGGGGACAGCGAGCGGTCGGGAGGGGGTCGAGCGGCGGACGTTTCCGGTCGCGCAACAAAAAACGTTGCGCGCAGGGACGTGGCAGGCGACGACATGGGCACAGCCGGGGCGGTCGCTGCGGGCCGCGCAACAAAAAACGTTGCGCGCGCGGATCTGGCGGGCGGTGGTGGTGCGCCCATCGCCTCCGACGCCGCACCCGCGGCCGCCTGGGCTACCGACCCCGTGTGCGGGATGACGGTGCCGGTGGCGGGGTCCGCTTCGGCGGTCTACAACGGCAGAACCCTCCACTTCTGCTGCGAGGGCTGCCGCGGCCTCTTCGAATCGACCCCGGAGGTCTTCGCCGCCAACCCCGCGACGGGTCCGGCGTGAGACCCGAGATCCGCGCGCTGCAGGAGGCGATGCGCCGGGCGGACTACATCGCCGAGCCGTCCATCGTCACCGCCGTCCACCTGGCGCGCGCGATGGAGAAGCCGCTCCTGGTGGAAGGCGACGCGGGGGTCGGCAAAACCGAGATCGCCAAGGTGATGGCCACCCTCATGCAGACGGAGCTCATCCGCCTCCAGTGCTACGAGGGGCTCGACGTCAACACCGCGCTCTACGAGTGGAACTACCAGAAGCAGCTGCTCCGCCTGCGCATGGGAGCGGATGAGGCGGAGGGTGCTCCCGACACCCGCGCCGACCACCTCGAAGGCGTCATCTTCGGGCGCCGCTACCTGCTCGAGCGGCCATTGCTGCGCGCCATCACCCGCGACACGCCCCCGGTGCTGCTCATCGACGAAATCGACCGGGCCGACGAGGGGTTCGAGGCCTTCCTGCTCGAGGTGCTCTCCGACTTTCAGGTGACCATCCCCGAGCTGGGCACCATCCGCGCCACCCACCGGCCGCTCGTCGTCCTCACCTCCAACCGGAGCCGCGAGATCGGCGACGCGCTGCGGCGGCGCTGCCTCTACCTCTACATCGAGCACCCGACCTTCGCGAAAGAGGTCGAAATCATCCGCGCCAAGGTACCGGGGATTTCGGACGCCCTCGCCGCCCAGATCACGCACGTCGTGCAGGGCCTGCGCGCGCGGCGTCTCATGAAGCCGCCCGGCGTGGCCGAGACGCTCGACTGGGCCCGCGCGCTGGTGACGCTGCACCAGGATCACCTCGACGCTGATATCGTCTCCGAGACCCTGGGCTGCGTGGTCAAGGATCAGCACGACATCAGCCTCCTGCACGCGGAGGACATCGAGACCCTGCTCGCGGGCGCCGGAGCCGGATGATGCGCGCCGCCGCCCCGGCCCCGGAGCGAGACCTCGTCGCCCACCTGGCTCACTTCTCCGGCGAACTCCGCCACGCCGGCGTGCCCGTCGGCCTGCGCGACGAGATCGACGGCGCCGCCGCCCTCCGCTTCATCGACATCGGCGACCCGGAGGAGGTGCGGCTGGCGCTCCGCAGCGCGCTCAAGATCCCGCGCCGCTGGTGGGCCGCCTTCGACCGCCTCTTCGACGAAAGCTGGCGCCGCGCCGCCCTTCCCCGCCCCGCCCGCGACCGGAACGCCCACCGTCCCCCGCGCCGCTGGCGTGGCGACGAAAACACCGAGGCGCCACTCGCGCGCATCCGCCGCGAACTGGACCAGCGCAACAGCAGCGGCGAAGCCGAGGCGCCCGACGCCGACGGCGACCTTCCCGGCTACAGCCCGCGCGCGCTCCTGCGCAGGAAGGTGTTCGACGAGTGCACCCCGGACGACCTGCGCGACATGGAGCGCCTGCTGGAACGGCTCGCGGCCCGCATCGCCACCCGGCCGAGCCGCCGCCTGGTGCCGTCCGCGCGCGGGCCGGTGGTGGACGTGCGCCGGAGCTTCCGCCGCTCCCTGGCCCACGGGGGCGAACTGGTCGAGCTGGCGCGCCGCGCGCGGGCCGTCGAGCTCCCCAGCTTGGTCGTCCTGTGCGACACGAGCGGGTCCATGGACGCCTGCTCGCGCTTCCTCCTCGCCTTCGTCTTCGCGCTGCGCAAGGTCACGCGCCGCACCGAGATCTTCGCCTTCAACACCTCGCTCACGCGCCTGACCCCGTGGCTCAGGACCGGCGACGTGGCCGGCACCCTGGAGCGGCTTGCGCGCAACGTGGCGGACTGGTCCGGCGGGACCCGCATCGGCGAATGCCTGCTCGCCTTCGTCGACGACCACTTGCGGCACACCGTGCGAAGCGATACCACGGTGTTGATCCTGAGCGACGGGCTCGACCGGGGCGACACCGGGTCGCTGGAAACGGCCCTGCTGGCCATCCGCCGGCGCGCCCGCAGGATCATCTGGCTGAACCCGCTCATGGGCGACCCGCGCTATCGCCCGGAGGCGAAGGGCATGCAGGCGGCGCTGCCGCACGTGGACCGTCTCGTGCCCGCCCACAATCTCGAGGCGCTGGAGGCGCTGCTGCCCCATCTCAAATAACCGGAAACAACCGGAGAAACACCCGCATGAAAATCCAGGACGGCTTCACCATCGACGCGCCCGCGGCCGACGTGTGGGCGCTGCTCTCCGACCCCGAGCGGGTCGCGACGCTGCTCCCCGGCGCGAGCATGGGCGACAGGATCGACGACAACACCTACTCGGGCGGCATGTCCGTTAAGGTCGGACCCCTCGCGCTGGCATACGACGGCACCGTATCCTTCCAGTTGGACGAGAACGAGCGATCCGTCGAAGTGCGCGCCCGCGGGCGGGGCAAGCGGGGCATGGGCACGGCCGACATGACCATGACCAGCCAGGTGGTCGCGCACGGCGACACGCGCACCGAGGTGACGATCGATTCCGATGTCGTCGTGACCGGAATACTGGCCCAGATGGGACGCGGCATGATCCAGGTCGTGTCGAAAAAGATGCTACAGGAGTTCGTGGGAAACCTCACCAAAGCGCTGGCCTGACCGGCAGAGGAGAGCTGAGACATGATTCCCCCGCAGTTCGACTACCACGCCCCCGGCTCGCTGGACGAGGCGCTGGGGCTGCTCGGCTCCCTCGACGACGCGAAAGTGATGTCGGGCGGGCAGAGCCTCCTGCCGATGCTGAAGCTGCGCCTGGCCTCTCCGGCCAACATCGTGGACATCGGCCGCATCCCGGGCCTCGACACGCTCGCGGAAGAGGACGGTTTCCTGCGCATCGGCGCCCTGGTGACCGAGACGCAACTGGAGCAGTCGGCGGTGGTGGCGGAGGGCTATCCCATCCTGCTCGACACCGCGAAGGTGATCGCCGACCCGCTGGTGCGGAACCGCGCCACCATCTGCGGCAACATCGCGCACGGCGACCCCGCCAACGACCATCCCGCGACCATGCTGGCGCTAGGCGCCCAGGTGGTGGCCACGGGCCCGGACGGCGCGCGCACCATCGACATCGGCGAGTTCTTCTTCGGGCTCTTCATGACGGCGCTCGGAGAGGGTGAGATCCTGACCGAAATCCGCATCCCGGCGCCCGCGGCCAACAGCGGCGGCGCCTACGTCAAGCTCGAGCGCAAGGTAGGCGACTACGCCGTCGCCGGCTCGGCGGTGCAGCTCTCGCTGGCCGGGGACGGGACCGTGGCGAGCGCGGGCATCGGGCTCACCAACCTGGGCATCGCCCCCATCCGCGCGACCGCCGCGGAGGACGCGCTCACCGGCCACGCCCCCGGCGACGCCACCATCGCCGCCGCCGCCCAGGCCGCCGCCGACGCCACCGAGCCCATCCCCGACCGGCGCGGTTCCGTCGAATACAAGCAGAACATGGCCCGCGTGCTCACGGCCCGTGCCATCCGCAAGGCGCTCGCGCGCGCAGGAGGTTAGGGACATGGCGACACACCAGATCACCGTCACGGTGAACGGCACGGCGCATTCGGCCACGGTCGACTCGCGCCTCCTGCTCGTGCACCTGATCCGCGACGACCTCGCGCTCACCGGCACCCACATCGGCTGCGACACCACGCACTGCGGCGCGTGCACCGTCCTCGTCGACGGCGCGCCCACCAAGTCGTGCACCATGCTCGCGGTCCAGGCCGACGGCGCCGAGATCGCCACCGTGGAAGGACTCGCCGGCGCGGACGGCATGACCCCGCTGCAGGAGGGCTTCCAGCAGGAGCACGGCCTCCAGTGCGGCTTCTGCACCCCCGGCATGCTCATGACCGGGACCGCGCTGCTCGAAAGCAATCCGAAACCCAGCGAAGCCGAGATCCGCGAGGCCATCTCCGGAAACCTCTGCCGCTGCACCGGATACGTGAACATCGTCAAGGCGGTCGAGTACGCCGCCGCCAAGATGGGGGAGGGCGACTGATGGCACCGAAGACATCCGCCAAGATCTGCGGCATGGGCCACTCCATGAAGCGCAAGGAGGACCCGCGCTTCCTGCAGGGCAAGGGCAACTACATCGACGACTTCACGCTCCCGGGGATGCTGTGGCTGGACATCGTCCGGAGCCCCATCGCCTACGGCAAGATCAAGAACATCGACTCCTCCAAGGCGCTCGAGATTCCCGGCGTGCTCGCCGTGCTCACGGGCAAGGACCTGGAGGCGTACAACCTGCACTGGATGCCGACCCTCATGTCGGACACCCAGATGGTGCTCCCCACGGACACCGTCATGTACCAGGCGCAGGAGGTGGCCGGCGTGATCGCGACCTCGCGCTATGCGGCGGCCGACGGCGTGGCCGCGGTCGAGGTCGAGTACGAGCCGATGACCCCGGTGATGGACCCGTTCAAGGCGCTCGAGGACGACGCGCCGGTGCTGCGGGTGGACAAGGAAGGCAAGACCGACAACCGCATCTGGCACTGGGAGGCGGGCGACAAGGAGGCCACGGACCGGATCTTCGACGAGGCCGACGTGGTGGTGCGCGAGAAGATGCACGTGCCGCGCATCCATGTGGCGTCGATCGAGACCTGCGGCTGCCTCGCCGACTTCAACCCGGTCGAGGGGCACCTCACCGTCTACATGACCACCCAGGCGCCGCACGCGATCCGCACCGTGCTCGCGCTGGTGGCGGGCCACGTGGGGCTCTCCGAGGAGAAGATCCGCG
>JAJDVR010000167.1 GCA_022826025.1 Gemmatimonadota bacterium
GCTATATCGGCCGTATTCCATTCGACCCAGGGCTCCGGGATGGCGGGCTCCCTGAGCCAGCCGGGCACGAGAAACCTGAGAATGTGACGCGCCCTCGGCTCCCGGCCTTCTTCGACAAAGCTCACGGCCTCCGGCGTGAACTCCCGGGCGGAGGCCATCAATCCGGCACCCAGCCAGACCGCGCGCTGGGCCACGTCCATGCCCCGGGCGGCAACCCGGCGACGAAGCCGGTCCGCGAACTCCTCTCGCGGCACATGCACCAGCGCGGCCCACAGGAGCGCGTGCAGGGCCGACACCTGGGTTCGCGAACACCGCGTGGGGAAGACACCGAGCAGCGGGGGAACGCCCCGCCGGGCCACCTCGGCGTAGATGGAGTCGCCGGCGAGCGCGAAGAGATGGTTGTTGTGGTCCTTTCCACGGCGGATGAGTGACTTGTGCACCGCCACCAGCGCCTGCGCGCAGGGAAGCGCGTGCGCCCGGATGGCCCTCCGATACCACGCCGGCTCCTCCACGTAGGGCGTGATGTAGTAGCAGCCAATGGCGCGGGCGATGCCGCCCGCATCGAGCCCGTCCAGCGCATCCCCGCCGAGCCGCCCGATTTCGCCCATTCCGGCCAGGATCTGGTACGCGAAGCGCGGCACCGTGTCGTTGAAGGGCGGCGCCTTCGCGTATTCCTCCTCCAGCCGGACGATCTCGTCGAGGGAAGGGAGATCGTCTCTCCCCACGAGGCGGGGAAGACCGGCGAGCACCGAAGTCAGGAGACCCTCGTCGCGCGCCAGTCGAACCCGCAGGCGCTCGATCGGGTCGTCCTCGAAGTGTTCCGGCATCGCGCCCATGTACGCGCGCCCGATCATGTGCCAGAGCCATGGCGACCCCCGGCCGCGCGCCAGCGCTTCCTCGTGCTCGCGGACGCCCGCCATGAGCTTGATTCGTTCGTCGCGCAGGATGGGGTCTTCGGCTTCTTCCAGCCCGGGCACAGTCGGGTCTCCATACCCCGGGAATGATCCCGAGGGTGCTCCGTATCCCGGAGACGGCTCGCGGACCGAACGGCTCTGTCCCGTTCCATCGGTCACGGAGGGCACCGGGTTGTCGGCCCAGTAGCGCGCCGGGCGGGAGAGAAACTCGGCCAGCGGCACGCCCCGGTCGCCCACCACGAGCGTACGGGCGCCGGGGAACCGCTTCCTGAATCCCGCCAGTCCGCTGAGGCGCCCCACCCGCGGTCCGCTCTTGACTTCGATGCCAAGCAGGTTCGGGCCGCGGGAGAGCACGAAGTCGACCTCGTGCGCCCCGTCCCTCCAACTGGACAACTCCACCTCGTGCCCGGCCGTGTTGTGAAGGTGCGCGCCCACTCCGCTCTCGACGAGCCGCCCCCAGAAGGTGCGGTCGGCGCGAGCTTCCTCGAAGGTGTAGGTGAGCGGCGCCGTCATCAGCGCCGTATTGAGCACGTTCAGCTTCGGGCTCGAGGCCCTGCCCAGGTACGGCTTGGCGGAGTACCTGGGAAGACCGGTGACGAGTCCCGCGTCCGAGAGGAGATCGAGATAGGTTGCCAGCGTGGTCGTGTTTCCGGCCTCCTGCAATTGGCCCAGCATCTTGTTGTACGACAGCATCTGGCCGGAATACCGGGCGGCCAGTTCCATCAGGCGGCGCATGAGCGATGGCTTGTCCACTCGTGTCAGGGCGACGATGTCTCGCTCGATGGCGGGCGCGATGATCGTATCGAGAACAGCCTTTCGCCAGACTTCAAGGTTGCCGGCCACGGATGCCGTGCCGGGGTAGCCGCCGAAGAACAGGTATTGGTCGACGCTGAAACCAAACGCGGCCGACATCTCGGAGAAGGACCAGTGGTCGGCACGCACAGGCATGAAGCGCCCCGCAAGACTCTCATGGAGGCCGGTCAACATGGACCAGGGCGCGGATCCTGAAACGATCACGCGCAGTGGGCAACCGGTTCGCCGGTCCCGGTCCCACTGAACCTTTACGATGGTCGACCAGCCCTTCACGTACTGGACTTCGTCCAGCGCCAGGACAAAGCCCCGCGCGCTTTGCTCGGCGTTCTGGCGAGCCTTCTTCCACGCGTCCAGGAGCCATGCGGTCCGTAAGGAGTCGCCCTCTTCGTTCGGCCTGTGGGCATGTCCCGCGAGGCTCTCATCGACCGGTAAATAGCGGCTCGGGAAGTCCACGCGCCGGAGCGCCTGACGGATCATCGTGGTCTTGCCCGTTTGGCGGGGTCCGGTAAGCGCGACGATCCGCGGCGGACTCGGGCTGGTGAGGAAATGGACGAGCTCGTCCAGCCGGGGGCGTTGGAAGGAGTGCATGGTCTAATTGTAAGTATTCTCTTGGTTCCTCTCAATAGCTTACACCAGCAAGCCGCGCTCGACGCCCGCCTTTGTCTGCCTGGACCGGCGAACCTTCCCTGGCCGCCAAACGGGAGAGCCTGCGGGTTCTGCCTGACTACACGCAGAAAGGGCCGGGACGACCGCCCCGGCCCTTCGCTAACGGTGCAACTGACGCGGCCCGGCCTTGCCGCGCCGCGCTCAGATCGCGCCCGCGATCACTACCCGTCCGTAATCAGCAACAGTCCCCGACTCCGCAGCATCTCGTTCAGCGCCGCCACGTCCTCCGCGATCAGCCTCTCCACGGCAGCGAGGTGCAACTGCAGTTGCTCGTGCAGGATGCCCTTCACCTCCGTTTCCTGGTCGGTCGGCGGGAAGTCGGCGTTCGAGAGGGCGTTGGTCAGGTAACCCAGCTTCGACAGGAGGCGCGCCTCGAAGCGGACCGCGTCCTGCCCCTGGCCGGTCTGGCGCAGGTCCACCAGCGTCCCCTGCACCTCCGCGAGCTGGTCCTCCAGCCCCGAGATGGCGTCGGAGAGAGTTTCGTCCTCGGCGAACCGGGCCATGGTCTCGAGCTGGACCCGAAGCGCCTCGACCCGGTGCACGGCCTCGCCCGCGGTCACGATGTCCTCGCGCACGTCCTCCAGGAAGGCGATCTGCTCCGCGATGTCGGCTTCGCTTCCCGCTGAATGCGGGTCTTTGATGACGGTGAGCGGCTGCTCGTGGGTCTCTCCGTCCACGTTCAGGCGCACCGTGTACTGGCCCGGGGGCTGCAGAATGGAGATCTGGGACGCGCCGGGAGCCGGGCGACCCTCATCCCCGACCATGATGTGCTCGGCGTACATCGGGCTGGTGTAGAGCATGATGGGATCGTTGGGCTCGTCCCGGAGATCCCAGTAGATGCGGTTCACGCCCACGTTGTTGCTGCCCTCGAGGGTGCGCACCACCGCGCCCATGCCGTTCACGATCTCGACCGTGGGGGCGTCGCCGGCGGGCTCGGCCAGCCAGTAGTTGAGGTAGGCCCCGTACTCCGGATCCACCCCGACGGTGGGATCGTCGTAGGGCACCGAGGGTGGGGTGATGGGCCTGAAGCGGTAGGCGTCGCGGGGCGCGAACAGGTGCGAACCGGACGCCATGACCTCCGGGGTCAACTGCTGCAGCGGCGCGAGATCGTCGAGGATCCAGAAGCCGCGCCCGTAGGTGCCCACCACCAGGTCGTTGAAGTGCTCCTGGATGACGACGCCCGAGACCGGGGCGGCGGGCAGATTCTGCTGGAGCGGCTGCCAGTTGTCGCCGTCGTCGAAGGACACGTAGATGGCGTTTTCGGTGCCGACGTAGAGCAGGCCCTGACGCTTCGTGTCCTCGATGATGATCTTCGTGTAGCTCAGCATGCTGGGCGGAATGCCGTCCGTGATCTTCTCGAACGACTCGCCGTAGTCGCGCGTCCGGTAGACGTAGGGATCGCGCACGTTCATCTGGTGCCCGTCGATGGCCACGTAGGCGGTGCCCGCGTCGAAGCGGGACGCGGCGATGCTGCGCACGGCCAGCCACTCGGGCAGATCGGGCATGTTTTCGGTCACGTTGGTCCAGGTGGCCCCGTTGTCGCGGGTGACGTGCAGGAGACCGTCGTTGGTGCCCGCCCAGATCAGTCCCTGCTCGATGGGCGACTCGCTGATGCCGAACACCACGCCCGCGTACTCGACGCCGATGTTGTCGCCGGTGAGGCCGCCGGAGAAGCCCATGCGGCTGCGGTCGTTGAGGGAGAGGTCCGGGCTGATCACCTCCCAGCTCTGGCCCCCGTTCTGCGTGCGGTGCACGTGCTGGCTGCCGACGTAGACGGTGGTGTTGTCGTGCGGGGAGATGTGGATCGGGGCATCCCAGACGAAGCGGTAGCGCACGCCCTCGGCCGCGCCCCGGCTCTGCTCGGGCCACACCTCGACGCCCCGCCACTGGCGCCGCTCCTCTTCGTAGCGCACCACGATGCCGCCGACCATGCCCGACCCCGAGGCCGAGGACCAGACGATGTTGGGATCGACCGGATCGGGGGTGGCGAATCCGCTCTCGCCGCCGCCCACGTGGTGCCACATGCCGCGCGGGATCCAGGTGATGCGCCGCTGGCCCATGATGCGGCTGTTGCTGGGCCCGCGGTAGGTGGGCTCGTCCTGCTTGTTGCCGAGCACGTTGTAGGGGATCTCGTTGTCCACGGTCACGTGGTACATCTGCGCGTTGGTGAGCCGCTGGCGATACCAGGTCCTGCCCCGGTTGATGGAGATGGAGAGGCCCTGGTCGTGTGCGACGATCATGCGGTCGCCGTTGCCCGGGTCGATCCACATGTCGTGGTGGTCGCCGCCCGGGGCGTCCTCGCGCGGGATCACGTTGATGGCGCGGCCGCCGTCGGTTGAGACCGAGAAGGAGGCGGTCAGGAAGTACGCCTCGTCCTCGTCGTCTGGCGATACGACCACGCGCGAGTAGTAGTGCGGGCGGCCCATGGCGTTGCGGTTGCGGGTGATGCGCGTCCAGGTGCGGCCGCCGTCGGTCGAGCCCCAGACCTGGCCGTCCTCGGTCTCGCGGCCGTCCCACGGGATGCCATCACCGGTTTCGAGCATGGCGTAGACGCGCTGCGGGTTCGAGGGCGCGATCGCCACCGCGACCTTCCCCACCGGGAGGTTCGGCAGGCCGATGCCGTTGTCGGGACCGTTGAGCTTCTCCCAGGTGTCGCCGCCGTCGCGCGAGACGTGCAGGCCGCCGCCGGGTCCGCCGCTGGTGCGGCCGTAGGTGTGGATCTCGAGCTGCCAGGTCCCGGCGAACAGGTTGCGCGGGTTCACCGGATCGAGGGCGATGTCGGAGCACCCGGTGTCCTCGTCGACGAAGAGCACGCGCTCCCAGCTCGCGCCGCCGTCCATGGTGCGGTAGACGCCGCGCTCCTGCTGCGGCCCGTAGGCATGCCCCAGCGCGCAGACGTAGACGATGTCGGGATTGCTCGGATGGATGGCGAGCCGGGGAATGCGCCCCGTCTGCTCGAGCCCCATGAGCGTCCAGGTCATCCCCCCGTCGGTGGACTTGTAGACCCCCTGTCCGATGGAGATGTGGCTGCGGATCTTCCCCTCGCCGGTCCCGGCCCAGACGATATTGGGATCGGTCAGGGACACCCCCAGCGAACCGATCGACTGCACCGGCTGGTCGTCGAAGATGGCGTCCCAGTTCACCCCGCCGTCGGTGGTCTTGTAGATGCCCCCGGAGGCGGCGCCGACGTAGTAGGTGTAGGGATCGCTCGGCAGGCCGGCGGCCGCGGAGAAGCGGTTGCCCTCGGGCCCGATGTAGCGCCACTCGAGGTCGGCGTAGGCTTCGGGGGAGGGGGCCTGCTGGGCGGTGGCGGGCGCCGAGGTGGCGGCCAGGGCCAGCGCCATGAGGAGGAAGAAGGCGGAGGTGCGAAATGCGGCGACGTTCATGGTGCGACTCACGGAATATGGAAGTAGATGGAGGGAAATCCGGAATCGGATCCCGGTCCGGCTTTGACCGGGTTCGCTGTGTCGATGTTCAGGCGGGATCGGATCATCAAGCAACCTCGCCGGCGGGCGCCAGACGCGAAACCACGGCCGCGCGGGTCGCAGCAACGATCAGATCGATTTCCGCGGAGGTGACCGCGAAGTGGGGCGTGTAGCGGACGGAGTTGGCGCCTCCGTGGATCACGCCCACGCCGTTGCGGCGCATTTTCTCCTCGATGCTTCCGGGTCCGTGGCTTCTGATCCCGGACTCGAAGGCGCAGCTGACCAGAAGGCCGGTTCCCTGGACCCCGGCAATCGGGCCGTCCAGTTCGGAGGCCATCCGCTCGAGCTTCGCCACGAACTCGGCGCCGCGCGCGCGTATGTTCTCGCGCAACTCATCGGTGAGCGAAGAGAGCACGGCTACGGCCACCTCCAGCGCGCGCGGGTTGGTGGTCATGGTATTGCCGTACACGCCCCGCTTGTACATCTCCGCGGCCCGGCACGTCATCGCTACGACCGAAAGCGGGTACTGGCCCGCGTTGAGCGCCTTGGAATACGTCTCGACATCGGGAGGATCGGCATCTTCGAAGCCCGGATAATCGACGATCGAGAGGCATCCGTGCGCCCGCAGCCCGGCCTGGATGGAGTCGACCACCAGCAGGCTGCCGTGAGCCCGGGAGAGGGCGCGCGCCGAGTCGTAGAACTCGCGGGTCACGGCCTTGCCGGGATTCCCCTCGCCCATCACCGGCTCCATGTAGAAGGCCTCGATGAACCAGCCTTCGTCCTCGGCGAGGGCGTAGAGATGGCGCAGCTGGCCGGTGTCGTCGGCGGGCACGGTGAGCGCGTTGTGATCGCGGAAGCTGGCGAGATTCTCGTGGTAGTAGCAGCGGGTGGAGTCGGAGACCTGGGCGGGCCGGCTGGTGCGCCCGTGGAATCCGCCCTCCAGCGCGAGGGTGCGGATGGTGGCGCCGTCGCGGGATCCTCCCGGGTCGGTAACCCGCTTCGCGTGGATGTCCGCGAGCCGGGAGGCGAAGGTCATCGCCTCCGAGCCGCTGTTGAGGCATACGAAACGCTCGAAGGGGCAGGCGCGGCCCGTGCGACGGCCGATCTCGGCCTCCAGCGCCTGCACCAGTCGGGCCTGGCTCGGGCTGGCAGTCATGACGTTGGCCATGACTCGCGGCTCGCTCATGGCGTCGAGGATCGCCTGCGGCGCATGCCCGAGCCCCAGCATGC
>JAJDVR010000155.1 GCA_022826025.1 Gemmatimonadota bacterium
GGAAGGCGCGCGCCTCGTCCAGGGCCGCCACCTCCGCGCGCGTCAGATCCCGCCACTCTCCGCGGCCGAGGCCGGCCAGCCGGATTGGGCCGAAGCGCACACGCTCAAGCCGCTGAACCGGATGACCGACCGCCCGACACATCCGCCGCACCTCCCGCTTGCGTCCCTCCGTCAGAACCAGTTCGAGGACGGAACAGGGTGAACCACGCTCCAGGACGCGGGCGCGTCTCGCCCGGGCGAGGCCGTCTTCCAGCTTCACCCCGGAGACCAGGCGCCTCAGGATATCGCGCGAGGGCGATCCGGCGACCCGCGCCCGGTATTCGCGCTCCACCCGGTAGCGCGGATGCGCGAGCATGTTCGCCCCTTCCCCGTCGTTGGTAAGGAGCAGCAATCCCTCCGTGGCCCGGTCCAGCCGACCCACGTGGACCAGACCGCGCAGCGATTCGGGCAGCAGGTCGTAGACCGTGTCGCGGCCCCGATCATCGTGCCGGGTGGTGAGGAATCCCGCCGGCTTGTTCAGCATCACCCAGCGGACCGGTCCCGGCCGCACGCGCACACCGTCAACGACCACTTCGTCGACCTCGGGGCGCACACGCGTGCCGAGCACCGTGGCCGGCTGGCCGTTCACCCGCACCCGACCCGACACGATCAGCATTTCGGCCCGGCGGCGGGACGCGACGCCCGCACGCGCGATGAACTTCTGCAGCCGCTCGCCTCGGTCCGGCCCGGTGGAGCCCTTCGGTGCCCCGGTCACGCTGCGGCCGACCATCGGCCGGCGGTCAATTCCTGGCCGAACAGTCCCGGGGCGTTCACTCCGCGGCTGCCTGCTCTCCGGCCTCCTCCGCCGGCTCGACCTCGAGCGGGCCCGGCTCCCGGAGCACGACCGGGAGCTCCGCCGGTCGCGGCAACTCGTCGAGCGACTGCAGACCGAAGTGTTGGAGAAAGTGACCGGTGGTCCCGTAGAGCAGCGGTCTGCCGATCCCCTCTCCGCGCCCGGTGACTTCGATCAGGTCGCGGTCGATGAGGGTGCGGATCACGCCGGCGCAATTCACTCCGCGGATGTACTCCATCTCGATCCTGCCCACGGGCTGGCGGTAGGCGACGATGGCCAGCGTCTCCAGGGCCGGCCTGGAGAGGCGTGCCGGCCGCGGAACCGTGTCGAATCGCTCCAGGTAGGGAGCGAACTCCGGACGGGTCAGCAGCTGATGCCCGCCGGCGATCTCCACCAGCTGGAAGGCCCGTTCGCCATCGTCGTACTCGCGCCGGAGCGCCGCGATGGCCTCGGCGACCACGTCTTCGTCGAGGCTTTCGTCCGCGCGCGCGACCTCCTCCGCGGTCAGCGGGGCATCGCTCGAGAAGAGGATCGCCTCGACCACCTGCGCCGGGTTCACGCGGCGTCCTCGCCGGCGTTCCCGGATTCCACCGCCGAGGCAGCACGCCGATAGAGCCAGAGTTCGGCAAAGGGCCGGGTCTGGCGCAGGCGCACCTGTCGGCGGCGGGCGAGTTCGAGCCCGGCCAGCAGCGTCATGACGCCGTGCATGCGCGCGCGCCAGGAACCAATCAGGCGGGAGAACTCGATGCGCCCGACGGCGCGCAGCCGATCGCGGATCAAGGCGATCTTTTCCTCCATCGAGACCAGACGGGTCTCTACGCGGGGGGGGACATGGGGCCGTGGAAGATCGACCCGGAGCGCGGCCTCCCATACTTCGTCCCACGTCGTGTCCAGCGGAGTGTCACGCGGCGCGGGGCGCGGGCGCGGCGGCACGTAGCCCTTCGCCCAGCGGCGCATCCTGCGCGCCTCCATGATCTCCAGCCGGGACGAGATCTCGCGCACCTGCTCGTATTCCAGCAGGCGCCGGACCAGCTCGGCGCGGGGATCCTCGTCCTCCTCCTCCCTGCGGTGCGGAAGCAGCATGCGCGCCTTGATGCCGATCAGCATCGCGGCCATCTCGACGAACTCTCCGGCGCCCTCGAGTTCCTCCGCTCCGATCCCGCCGACGACCTTCAGGAACTGGTCGGTGATGGTGGCGATGGGGATGTCGAAGATATCGATGTCCTGCTGCCGGATGAGGTGCAGCAGCAGGTCCAGCGGCCCCTCGAAGCGCTCCAGCGCGACCACGAACAGCTCCCGGCCTTCCCCCGCGCCGGCGTCGAAGGACGTCAGAGCCACAGGTCGATGAAGTCCTGGGCCGCTCCCATGCAAAAACGGACCGGCGCGAGGACGATGGAGAAGAACGGACCCGGAAACAGGAAGAACACGGCGAGGAGGACGAGCATGCCGTAGCGTCCCAGGCGCCGGTAGGCGACGCCAATGCGCGTGGGCAGCAGGTGGTAGAGGACGTGCGATCCGTCGAGGGGCGGGATGGGCACCAGGTTGAAGAAGGCGAGGATCAGGTTGATCAGGATGCCCAGTTCCGCGATCCGCACCGCCACATCCATCGGCCCGGCCAGCGCCCCGCCGCTCAACTGAGCGGTCTTCACCAGCAGGGCGGCAAGCAGGGTGAACCCGGTCGCCAGGATCAGGTTGGCCGCGATGCCGGCCAGCGACACGCGGATGTCCCCGCGCCGGTAGTCATGATACTTGCGGGGGTTGACGGGCACCGGCTTCGCCCAGCCGAAGAGGAACCCGGCGTTCATGAAGTAGAGGCCGAGCGGCACCAGGATCGACCCGATGAGATCGATGTGCGGGAGCGGGTTGAGGGTGATGCGCCCGAGCATGTAGGCGGTGTCGTCGCCTTCACGCAACGCGACCCAGGCGTGCGCGACTTCGTGGACGATGATCGAGACGAGAAGGACGGGAATCAGCAGGAGAATGTCCATGGCACCCGGAAGCTACCGGCGGCCGCACCCGCCCGCTACCCGGCAGGCTCCCGTCGGACGACCTGCGGCAACGGCGCGGATTTCGCCGGAACCGGTTGATTCCCGGGGTGGAATTGCGTATCCTCCGCAGCTTGCTGGAGAAGGACCGCACGATCCGGGGAACGGGATGCCGAACGTCAAGAGCGCGATAAAGCGGATGAACAAGAGCCGGGAGCAGAATGCCCGCAACCGCGCGAAGCGCTCCCGTCTGCGCACGGCGCTCAAGAAGGTGCGCGAAGCCACCGATGCCGAGACCGCCCAGACCCGGTTTCGCGAAGCTCAGGTTCTGCTGGATCGCGCCGCATCTTCCCGCCTGCTGCACCCGAACGCCGTCGCCCGCGCGAAGAGCGCGCTGGCGCGTCGGGTGAACTCCCTGGGTTGAGGTAAGCCCGCCGGGCTGAAACAACCTCGGCCGCAAGGTTCGCCAGGGCACCGGCCGACGTCGCGTCGGAGCCCGCCCGCACCGGGCTTTCTTGCCCCACCGCCGCAGCGTCCCAAGCTTTCCCGTGCATTTGTAGTCGGCGATGGCGGCCGCACCACGCCGCCGGCCACCCGCGTCGCCGATCCGCCCCGGAGCGCGCCATGACGACTTCGCCCACCGCGCGGGACCTCGCCGCACGCATTCCTCCCGCCGCTCCCCACGACTTCTCCCCGGCCATCGCAGTCGTCTTCGGCCTACTGTTCGCGACCCCGGTGGCCGCGCAGCAGGAGTGGCGGCACTACGGAGGCGACCCCGCCGAAACCCGCTACAGCACGCTCGACGAGATCGATGCCGGCAACGTCGCCGGGCTGGAGGTTGCGTGGAGCTGGGAGATTCCCAAGACCGGCGCGCGGATCGAGGCCACGCCTCTGATCGCCGACGGCATCCTCTACGCGACGGGCCCGTTCAGCATGGTCTTCGCGCTGGATGCCGCCACGGGCGACGAGATCTGGCGCTGGGATCCCGGCATTCCGACCGAGGACCGCGGCGGCCCGCGAACCTGCTGCGGCGACGTCAACCGGGGCGCCGCGCTGCACGGCGACAAGGTCATCGCGGGGCTGCTGGACGGGCGGCTGGTTGCGCTCAACCGGGCGGACGGATCGCTGGCGTGGTCGACGCAGACCACCCCTCCCGGGTCCGACTATTCCGTAACGGGGGCGCCGCGGGTCATGGGCGACATCGTGGTCATCGGCAACGCCGGCGCGGAGTACGGGGTGCGCGGCTACGTCACCGCCTACGATGCCGGCACGGGGGAGCAGCTGTGGCGGACCTACACGGTCCCCGGCAACCCGGCGCTCGGGTTCGAGAGCGACGCCATGCGCGCCGCGGCAGAGACCTGGACGGGGGAGTGGTGGGTTGTCGGAGGCGGCGGCACGGTATGGGACGCGATGGTCGCCGACCCCGAGGCCGGCCTCCTGTACATCGGCACCGGCAACGGATCGCCCTGGAGCCGCGACAACCGCAGCCCCGGCGGCGGCGACAACCTCTACCTCTCCTCGATTCTCGCCCTCGACCCCGCGGACGGCGCACTCCGCTGGCATTACCAGACCACGCCGGGCGACGACTGGGACTACACTGCCACCCAGCCGCTCATGCTGCTGGACCTCACCATCGACGGCCGCGACCGCGAGGTCATCCTCCAGGCGCCCAAGAACGGCTTCTTCTACGTCATCGACCGGCATACCGGCGAGCTCATCTCCGCCGAAGCCTTCGCCGACGACCTCACCTGGGCCACTCACGTCGACCTGGAGACGGGCCGTCCGGTGGAGACGCCGGAGGCGCGCTACGGGAAGACCGGCGCGGTGTGGCTGTCGCCAAGCCCCAGCGGCGCGCACAACTGGCCTCCCATGTCGTGGAATCCGGAGACCGGCCTCGTCTATCTCCCCGCCAGGAACAACGTGTCGTTCTTCGAGAAGGAGGAGGGCTTCGAGTACACCGCAGGCGTCTGGAACACCGGCACCGTGCGTGGCGCCGACGCCGGTCCCCGTCCCGAGCGGCCGCCGCTCAAGGGCCCCTCGAACCTGCTGCTGGCCTGGGATCCCGCGGAGAACCGGGAAGTCTGGCGCGTGCCCGCGGAGGGAGGTCATGGCGGCACGCTCTCCACCGGCGGCGGCCTGGTGTTCTGGGGCACCGGCTCGCGGCTGGTCGCGCTCGACGCGCGCGACGGGCGGGAACTCTGGGGAGCGGAACTGGACGGGAGTCCCGGCTCTCCGGTGACCTACTCCGCGGG
>JAJDVR010000256.1 GCA_022826025.1 Gemmatimonadota bacterium
CCACGACCAGGTCGTAGGCGCTGTGCCGGTCCGGGCTTGCCGACACGAGTCGCGAGCCGTACGCCAGCACGGCCAGCAGACCCTCGCCGCCGGTCTCCCGCAGCCTGGCGACCAGGTGCCCGATGGGTGCTTCCACCCCCGTCATGCGGGCTCCGCCACCGCGGGGACGCCCCGCATTTCGTCGAGCATTCCGGTCATGACGCCCCGCATCTCCATGATGAACCCATCCAGATCCGCCTCCGCCGCCGGCGACTCGAACGGTCCCCGGCACTCGACTCGGGTGCGCATCAGCGGTAGGTTTCCGAAGAAGTCCTTGAGTCGCGTCCACTTCCACAATCCGTCCGCCACCACCACGTACACGCTCCAGCGGCGTGCCGCCAGAATGGTCGCGAGCCCCAGTGTCTTGAAGGGGCCGATGCGACCCGTCCTGCTCCGGGTTCCCTCCGGGTAGATGATGAGGGGGTGCGTGGAGGCGGCCGCTTCCCTGCGAAGCCGCTTAAGCTCACCGCGCAGGGTTGCTCTCGCATCTACGAGGGGGTATCGGTACAGCCTTGTCATGTGGGATATTAGGGGCACGCCGCGGGCGTACCGCCGGCGCGTCACGATGCGGGGGTAGGTGCCTTGCATCGACGCGACGACGAGCGGGATGTCGAGCAGCGACTGGTGGTTCATGAGCACCAGCACGCCGGCGGTTGCCGGGATGTCCGGCAGTTCACCGAAACGGACCCCGCCCATATGACGAAGAGAAAAAATGACCACATGAGCCGTGAAGCGCTGCCACTCGGTAAGCAGTGCGTCACGATTCCCCGGCAGCAGTCGCGTCATGGGCGCGATCAGGAGGCGCTGAATCAGATCGCAGGCCAGTAGCGCCGCGCCGAGCGCGGTGAGAGTCAAGGCGCCGCGGAGGTCCAATGACGTGTCCTGAATGGCGGGTGTGCTCCGATCGGAAGAACATCGGGCAAACATATGAGTGACATTCGAAACGCTAGCAGGAAATCCGCTTCGGCGTCAACGCGCCGGGTGGCCCGCGACGGGACCCGGGATTCCTTCGGTGCCGGGACGGACGGACGGAAGGCCGTCGCCCCGAGCCGAGCCGAGCCGGGGGATGAGCGGCCGCCGCTTCGCGGACTGAGCGACTACGACTACACCAACTTCTACTTCGCTGCGGGCACGGATCCGTTCGGCATCCTGCAGCCGTTCGGCGAATGGTGGAAGGACGCGGAGTTCGGGGGAGGCTACTACCTCTACGGATTGCCGATGGGCTCCGCGCCCGCGACGCGTGTCGAGATCGGCGATCCCAAGACGAGCGAGACACGCGCGGGACTGATCAACTTCGCGTCCTACAACTACCTGGGCCTTTCCTATCGTCCCGAGGTGATCGAGGCGGTCTGCGACGCCGTTCGCAAGTACGGCGCCGGAGCTTCGGGGTCGCCGGTGCTCTCGGGCACCATGGACCTGTACAAGCGGCTGGCGACGGAGATGGCGGACTTCAAGGGCAAGGAAGGCGCCCTCATCTTCCCGACGGGATACAGCGCCAACGTGGGGCTCATCTCGGGGTTGATGCGTCCGGGCGACCTGATCGTGGCCGACAAGCTGGCGCACGCCAGCATCGTGGACGGCATGATCCTCTCCAAGGCGACCTCACGCTTCTTCAAGCACAACAACCCGGAGGATCTCGACCGCAAGCTCGGCGGATTCAGCGGCAAGAAGCTGGTGATCGTCGAGGGCGTCTACTCGATGGACGGTGATGTGGCCAGGCTGCCCGAGATCGTCGACGTCTGCAAGAAGCACGGTGCGCGCCTGCTCATCGACGAGGCGCATTCCACCTTCGTCTACGGCCCGAACGGTCGCGGCGTCGCGGAGCATTTCGGGCTCGACGACGAGGTCGACATCCACCTGGGCACCTTTTCGAAGAGCCTCGGAGGCCTGGGCGGGTTCGTCGCCGGCCCCGCGGAGCTCATCTACTATCTGCGCGGCTTCGCGCGCTCCCGTGTGTTCTCGTGCGCGCTTCCGCCCCCGGTCACGGCCGGTCTGCTGAAGGCGCTGGAGATCGCGAGGGCCGAGCCGGAACTGCGCGACAGGCTCTGGGACAACGCCCGCTACATGCACGGGCTGCTGGGAGAGGCCGGCGTGGACGTGGGCGACTCCACCTCGCAGGTGATCTCGATCATGATCCGCGACGACGCCGGCATCTTCCAGATCGCCGAGGACCTTCTGCATCAGGGGGTCTACATCAATCCCGTCCGCTTCCCCGCTGTGGGCAAGCACAAGTCACGCTTCCGCATGTCCATCTCGGCGGCGCACACCCGATCCGAACTCGAGGAAGGCGCCGACATCATCATCTCCATCCTCCAGAAATACGGAAAATGCCCCTGACCCGTTATCACTATTCCCAGGCCGTCAGCGCCTTTTTCGAGATCGCTACGTCGGACGCCCGGCGCATCCTTCCCCCGCACCTTCAGCCGCTCGAAGTCCAGCACGAAGCCAGCATCCTCGCCGTCACGGCCTTCGACTTCACCGACAGCATGGTCGGCACCTATCAGGAGATCGTGCTCTCGGTGATCGTCCCGCCTCTGATCGCCCCGGGCCAGGGCATGGCAAAATCGGCCTTCTATCCCTTCCTCGTGGGGACGAGCACCGAGGCGTCGCGCGAGCACGCCATCGAGCGCTGGCACCTGCCGCACTACATGGAGGACCTCGACATCCGCTTCCTGCCCTCGGACGGGCGCATGCGCGTGGAGGTGCGCGAGGGCGATCGGCCGATCCTGGACTTCGAGGTCGCGGACCACCGGTCGGAGCCGGTCGATCATCTGTACCAGTCCTTCATGGTCAACGGCCAAGACCGCTTCAAGGTGGACATCCACATGCGGGGGCCGCACAGCGAGCACGAGGAGGAGGCCGGGTCGCTGAAGCTGCACGAGCATCCCATGACCTCCCAGTTGACGCTGGACCAGGTGGCCACCCATCCGTTCCGCGAGCAGTGGATGACGAACGGCGTCCAGGTATTCGAGGAACTGGAGCGCATCTGAGCGACGGAGCGCGCACCTTCGTCATCTTCAACCCGGCTTCCGGGCACGGACGGGGTGCACGCCGGATCCCGCTCTACCGGGAGCTCCTCGACAAGCACTTCGGATCCTGGGAGTGGGCGTCGACCACGGTGCCGGGCGAGGAAGCCGAACTCGCGGGCAAGGCCATCGCCGACGGAGCGAAGCTGATCGTGGCCGTGGGCGGCGACGGCACCTGGAGCCAGGTGGCCGACCGGATGGTGGCATCCGGGCGCCCGGATGTCGCGCTGGGCCTGCTGGCCTCGGGAACCGGGAACGACTTCGGCAAGAGCCTCGGGCTCAGCTACGGCGACCCGGAGCAGGCGGTGGCGGCATTGGCGGCGGGCCGGACCCGCCGCATCGATGTGGGGCGGGTGGTGTCGGAATGGCGGCCGGCCCCGCATCCGGAGGTGGATGACGCGCAGCCCTGGCGGGATGCGCCGCGCCACTTTCTCAACCTGGTCGGTTTTGGCTTCGACATCGCGGTCATAGATGCGAGCCTGCGGGCACGCTTCCTGCGGGGAGCGGTTCTGTACAAGGTCACCGCGCTCCAGCAGTTGTTCCTGTACAGGAGTTCGCGGCTCCGCCTGACGGACGGCGGTGGATGGAGCACGGAAGGACGGCACCTCATACTCACCATATCGAACGGACGCATCTTCGGGGGCGGGTTCCCGATCGCCCCGGACGCGGATCTGCAGGACGGACTGCTGGACGCCTGCGCGATCGCCGATTCGTCGCCTCTCGGGCGGGCTCGCCTGTTCAGTCTGGCCGAGAAGGGCAGGCATGTGGGGACGAAGGAGGTCTCTCTGCGCCAGGACCGCGTTTTTGCCGTGCGGTTCGACGAGCGTGTACGTTACGAGGTCGACGGCGACGTGCATCAGTCGCGCACAGGCGAGGTTCGGGTGGATGTCGTTCCGTCGGCGCTCCCGGTGATCGTTCCGTGAAGGAGGCTGGATGGATCGCCTTGCTGCCGCCCCGCCGAGCACTGCACAGCCCATCCGCGTAGTCACGGCGGCGTCGCTCTTCGACGGGCACGACGCCGCCATCAACGTGATGCGCCGGATCCTCCAGGATTCGGGCGCGGAAGTCATCCATCTGGGGCACAACCGCTCCGCCCTCGAGATCGTGGAGTGCGCGATCCAGGAGGACGCGCAGGCCATCGCGATCAGCTCGTACCAGGGCGGTCACATGGAGTTCTTCACCTACGTGCGCGACCTGCTGCGCGAGCGGGGCGCGGACATCCGCATCTTCGGCGGCGGCGGCGGGACCATTCTGCCCGCGGAAGCCGAAGAGCTGCACCGGCGCGGCATCGACCGGGTCTTTTCTCCCGACGACGGGCGGGCGATGGGGCTCCAGGGGATGATCGACGAGGTGCTGAGGGGCGCGCGCGCCTCGATGCGATCGTCGCTCGAGGATCCGGAGGGGGAGGTGCGCGCGCTCGGGCAGGGGGACGCGGGGGCGGCGGCGCGCCTGATCTCGGTGGTCGAGAACGCTTGCCCGGGCGCGGCCGAAGCGATGGAGATGGTGGCGGAGCTGGCGGCCCCCAGGCGGGTGCCGGTGCTGGGCGTCACGGGAACGGGCGGCTCGGGCAAGTCGTCGCTGGTGGACGAACTGGTGCGGCGCTATCTGTCCGGCACCGCCGACGGCCGGGTCGCGATCATCTCGGTGGACCCTTCGAAGCGGCGCACCGGGGGGGCGCTGCTGGGCGACCGCATCCGGGTGAACGCCGCCGCGAGCCAGCGGGTCTACATGCGCTCGCTGGCCACCCGCGCCTCGACGCTCGGCCTGTCGCCACACGCGCGCCAGGCGGTGGACATCTGCAAGGCCGCCGGCTACGACCTGGTCATCATCGAGACGCCCGGGATCGGTCAGTTCGGCGCCGAGGTGGTGGGACACTCGGATGTGTCGCTGTACGTGATGACCGCCGAGTACGGCGCCGCCAGCCAGCTCGAGAAGATCGACATGCTGGACTACGCGGACGTGGTGGTCATCAACAAGTTCGACCGCCCGGGGGCGTTGGACGCGCTCCGGGACGTGCGCAAGCAGTACCGGCGCAACCACCGCATGTGGAGCGTGCCCGACGCGGCGCTCCCGGTGTACGGAACCGTGGCCTCGCGCTTCAACGATGCCGGCGTCAACCGCCTGTACCTGGTGCTCCTCGACCAGCTGCGGCGCAAGACCGGCGCTTCGCTCGCAACCGAGCGCGATCCCGTCGACGACGACCGCGCCGAGCACACGCCGATCCCCCCCGAGCGCACCCGCTACCTGGCGGAGATCGTGGAGGCGGGCCGCAGCTACGACCGCCGCGTCGGGGAGCAGGCCGCCCTGGCTCGCCAGCTCTATCAGTTGGACGGGGCGATCCGGCTGCTGCGGGGCGAGGTTGGTGGCGAGCCGGAGGTGGTTGCGCCCGAGCTGTCCCCCGCAAGCGGCGAGGACGAACCCCTCGCCCGCCTGATCGACCTCTACCGGCAGACGCGGACCCGGCTCGACGAAGGCAGCCTGGCCCTGCTCGAGGAATGGCCGGCCGTAAGGCGCCGCTACCAGGCCGACACCTACGCCTACCAGGTTCGTGGCCGCGAGGTGGAGCGGAGCCTCTTCAGCGAGTCGCTCGCCGGGTCGCGCATCCCGCGGGTGGTGCTGCCCCGTTTCCGGGACTGGGGCGAGGTGCTCCGCTGGCGGCTCACCGAGAACGTGCCGGGGGCGTTTCCCTACACCGCCGCGGTCTTCCCCCTGCGGCGCCTGGAGGAGCATCCGCAACGCATGTTCGCGGGCGAGGGCGGCCCCGAGCGCACCAACCGGCGCTTCCACTTCCTCAGCCGCGCCAGCCTCGCCAACCGGCTTTCCACCGCCTTCGACTCGGTGACGCTCTACGGCGAGGACCCGGAAGAGCGCATGGACATCTACGGGAAGGTCGGCAACTCCGGGGTGAGCGTGGCCTCGGTGGACGACGCCAAGAAGCTCTACTCCGGCTTCAACCTCGCGGACCCGTCCACCAGCGTATCGATGACCATCAACGGGCCCGCGCCCATGCTGCTCGGCTTCTTCCTCAACGCCGCCATCGACCAGCAGTGCGAGCTGCACATCCGCGAAAACGGGCTCGAGGCCGAGGTCGAGGAGTGCATCGACGCGCTCTATCGCGAGCGCGGAATGGAGCGGCCCCGCTACCAGGGCGCGCTTCCGGAGGGGAACGACGGCCTCGGCCTGATGCTGCTCGGCGTGAGCGGCGACGAAGTACTCCCGCGCGAGGTCTACGAACGCATTCGAAGCGAGACCCTCGCCGTGGTCAGAGGCACCGTCCAGGCCGACATCCTCAAGGAAGACCAGGCCCAGAACACCTGCATCTTCTCCATCGAGCTGGCGCTCCGCCTGATGGGGGATATCCAGCAGTACTTCATCGACGAAGGGGTGCGGAACTTCTACTCGGTGTCCATCTCCGGATACCACATCGCGGAGGCCGGCGCCAACCCCGTCACCCAGCTCGCCCTCACGCTCGCCAACGGGTTCACCTACGTCGAGTACTACCGCTCGCGCGGGATGCGCGTCGACGACTTCGCGCCCAACCTGTCGTTCTTCTTCTCCAACGGCATGGACCCGGAATACGTGGTGCTGGGTCGGGTCGCGCGCCGCATCTGGGCGAAGGCGATGAAGCACGTGTACGGTGCCAACGCCCGGTCGCAGAGGCTCAAGTATCACATCCAGACCTCGGGACGCAGCCTGCACGCGCAGGAGATCGCCTTCAACGACATTCGCACCACGCTGCAGGCCCTCTACGCCCTTTGCGACAACTGCAACTCGCTGCACACCAACGCCTACGACGAAGCCATCACCACGCCCACCGAGGAGAGCGTGCGCCGGGCCCTGGCGATCCAGCTGGTCATCAGCAGGGAACTGGGGCTGTCGCGCAACGAGAACCCGCTTCAGGGCTCGTTCATCATCGAGGAGCTGACGGACCTGGTGGAGGAAGCGGTGATGCGCGAGTTCCTGCGGCTCTCGGAGCGCGGAGGCGTGCTCGGGGCGATGGAGCGCATGTACCAGCGCGGCCGCATCCAGGACGAATCGCTCGAGTACGAGTCGCGCAAGCACAGCGGGGAGCTGCCCATCGTGGGGGTGAACACGTTCCTGGGTCCGGAGGGATCGCCCACGCGGGTTCCCGAGGAGGTCATCCGCGCCAACCCCGAGGAGAAGGACTACGCCATCGCGTCAAACCGGGCCTTCAGGGCGCGTAATCGGGGCCGTGCCGAAGACGTGCTCGATGAGTTGAAGCGGGTGGCGCTCGCGGGCGGGAACACCTTCGCCGCGCTCATGGAGGCGTGCAAGGTGTGCACGCTGGGGCAGATCACGGGGGTGCTGTACGAGGTGGGCGGGCAGTACCGGCGGAACATGTAGGGACCGTGTACGGACGCCCGGAATCCGCATGAGGGTTTTCCTGAAACGTTTCGCGGGACGTTTTGCGCTGACCTTTACGCTGGTCGTTCTGGAGGCGGCGGGGTGGGTCCTCTTTCCGCTCGTCATCGGCCGTGCCATCGACAGCGTCCTGGCGGACTCGGCCCGGGGTCTGTACGAACTCGCGATCCTTGGCGTCGCCACCATGGGGATCGCGGTGGTCCGCCGCCTGGTGGACAGCCGGGCCTACGGGGGCATCTACGCCACGCTGGGCGAAGAGATGGTGGCCGCCGCCGAGGGCTCCAGCACCTCGACCCGGACGGCGCGCCTGGGGATGCTCAGGGAGATCGTGGAGTTCTTCGAGAATTCCATGCCCGGACTCATCAACAGCATGCTCGGGTTGGTGGGCACCGTAGTGATCGTTGCGACTCTGAACTTTCGGGTCTTTCTGGGCTGTCTCGTGGCCGCCGCCGCAACCGTCACCCTCTACGCCCTCACCGGCAGGCTGACCACCCGGTACAACCAGGGGCTCAACGACGAGCACGAACGGCAGGTCGACGCGGTCGACAGCGGCGACCCCGGCCGCCTCGGAGAACATCTGCGCGCCATGATGCGCTGGAACATCCGTCTCTCGGACCTGGAAGCGGCCAACTTCGGGATCAACTGGGTGTTCATGGTCGCCCTGCTGGTGTTTGCGGTGAGCGCCGCGGTGACGGAGACGCCGGAGTACGGCGCCATCTTCGCCCTGGTGATGTACGTGTTCCAGTTCATGGAATCCGTGATGCTGCTGCCGCTCTTCTACCAGCAGTGGCTGCGACTTCGAGAGATCTCCGGGAGGCTGGCGAGCGCGGTGGGGTCGTAGCAGCTTGTCGCGGGTGGCGGGTACGGTCGAGATCGTGGACTATCACTGAGGGAACTTGGCATGAGTGCGAAGAACGGCATGAGGCCGGTACATCCGGGCGAAATCCTGCGTGAGGAACTCAACGAACTCGGATTGTCGGCCAATGCGCTGTCGAAGGCGCTTGGTGTGCCGGTCAACCGGGTGACGATGATTCTCAACGGCCAGCGCGGCGTGAC
>JAJDVR010000210.1 GCA_022826025.1 Gemmatimonadota bacterium
GAGTTCCGAACGTGTGAATCACGGCAGCAAGACATCTGAGGTTGCTGCGCGAGTTCGCAACGGGGAGGCGATGTGGCCGAGGCGGATAGGGTCGAGCACATCCTGGAGAACCTGTACAAGGCGGCGCTGGGGGAGGTCGGATTGGCCTCGGCGGCTGCTTCGATCAACCAGACGATCGAGACCGCCGGCCAGAGCCTGACCTTCGTGGAGGTGGACCCGGGGGGTGAGTTCGAGATTCAAATGTCCCGGTTCTTCGAGGGCGCGGAGCGCCGGGACGATCTGCAGCAACTGTACTTTCGCGATTACTACTGGCGGGACGAAGCGATTCCGCGACTGGCGGGACTTCGCGACGGCGAACTGCTCTACAAGTCGAATCTCTACAGCGACCAGGAGATGCGGACATCCGCCGCCTACAACGAGTTTCGGTGCGTCAACAACTCGGAGAACGGCCTTTTCATTGGGATAGATGGACTGGACGGACTAGCGATAGTCTGGTCCTTCGCCAACCCCACCAGCCGCGAGGGTTGGGGGCACGATCAGATCCACGCCATCAGGCGCCTCGCGCCCCACATACGCCAGTTCGCGCGCGTCCGTCGTGCGCTGGCCGACGCCAGGGCGTTAGGCGCGTCGCTGGCCGAGCTGCTCGAGAACCGGCGGCTGGGATTGATCCAGCTCGATCGCCGCGCGCGTATTCTGGAAGCGAACGACCGCGCGCGGGAAATCCTGCTGAAGCGCGATGGGCTCGGCGACGACAAGGGCGTGCCGGCTGCGGAGTGCGAGCAGGAAAACGTAGAGCTACGGCGCTTGCTGTCGGAGGCGTTGCCCCCGTTCGGCGGTCCAGGCATCGGGGGCTCAATGAAAGTCACGCGCAGGAAGGCTCGATCGCCGTTGGTCCTTGAAGTACATCCCGTGAGGCCAATGGACACGGATCGTTGGGCCTGGCGGGTCAGAGCGCTGGTTCTGATCGTCGACCCGGCGGTCCGGCCCCGGGTAGAGCCAGACCTGGTGGCATCGGTCCTGGGCTTGACGCCCGCGGAAAGCCGTGTGGCGGTGGCGGTGGCGAATGGCCAGACCGTCGCTGGTATTGCACACGCGCTGGGCTGCGCGGAGAGCACGGTCAAGACACACCTCAAACGGGTTTACCGCAAGCAGGGGATTCGCAAACAAACCGAGCTCGTGCAGAGGATTCTGTCGCTGGAGACCCTCGGGGGATCCGCCCGCTAGCGGAAGGGACCGCAATATCCCCCAAAGAGGGGATGTCGGCGCGATGCTCTCTCCGCACTATTGGTCACCCAAGCCAGGCTAAAACGGGCGTGGATCGGCAGGATACACCGTCCACGCCAACGTCGGGCGCTTTGAGGCTGACTGTTCCGTATCAAGAGAATCAGCATGACCAATCGAAGGTCCACCGTCGCGCTTACGATCGTACTGGGAGCGATCACATGGACCGCTGCCTGTGGCGATGGGGCTCCCGATCCGGTCGAGCCCGTCAACCAGGCTCCCGTGGCCACGGCGGGACCATCCCACCCGTGTTCCGGTTGACGGCTTCCAGCCTGGTGGACAGACCGAATCTACGCGGAAGCAGTGCGGCCCTCGCGTTGGCCATTGCCATGGCGATTGGCATGGCCGCTGCTCGAGTCGGTGCCCAGGACGTGGGAGATAGAGTCCGAGTGGCCCTGTCAGACACGACAGTGGTCGGCGAGGTCCTGGCGGTGTACCCGGCAAGCCTGGAGCTCGCCCTCGCGGATGGGGGAGTCCTGTCGGCGAACCGGAATGAAGTGTTCCGACTGGAGCGGAGCTTGCCGGGGGAATGGGTCTGGTTGGGCGGTGCCTGGGTCGGGTTCGCCGTGGGCTGCCACCTCGGTGTTTGCCTGGAGGAGGACGGTCGGGGAGACGCGGACGATTGGAGAATCGCTGGCGTTGGGGCAGTTGCGGGCTTTGCCGTCGCTGCTCTCAGCGGGATTGAACTCTGGAGCCGGATCTCCCTTCGCGAGCGGCCCGAGGGTCCAATTGTGGGAGATCAAGTCAGAGTCGCGCTAGCTGATATGACGATCGAGGGGAACGTTACGAGCGTCAATAACCACGCCTTTGAGGTTGCCGTCGAAGGCCAGAGGATTCAATCGATGGACCGCAGCCGGGTGCTTCGCCTGGAGACCGTCACTGCGCGAAGGCTCTGGATCGAGGGTCTCGGTTTGGGCCTTGTTCTCAGCGGAGCCTACTTCGTGGGCAAAGCCGTCGGACAGTGGGGTGACGCGGCTGGTTGCGCTTTCACACTCGGCTACGCTACGGCGCTATGCGACAAGTTGGGTCTCAGTAGTGCAGACCGTCTGCTCGCAGGCGCGATGCCGGTCGTTGGTCTGATAGTGGGAGGGACACAAAAAGTGGAAACCTGGGAGATCGTGCAGCCCAGGAGCTCCGACGGCGGGTTGACTCCCGTCATCGACTTCGGAGTCGCTACCAACGGACAGCCGCTGGTGTCCCTCGGTGGACTCATTCGGCACTAGGCGCGTCGATCACCAGTGTGCTGGTGGCGGGAGCATGCCGATACGCCCTTCGGGTTTTCAATCTTCAACCAGATACGTCGCAACCCCATGATTGGAGGGTCACGATGCCACACTTGACAGTGGCACGTCGGTGCGCGCCAATGGCATTTCAAGCGCTGGTAATCATTGCGGCTGCAACTCCGCTGGGAGCCCAGATCGTCGAGGACAGCGTTCTCGTCATCGTTGGAGACCGCATTCGCGCTTCCACTGCGGACACGACGGTCATTGGCCGGGTCACCCGATTGACGAACCAGGGGTTCGAACTCGGTCAGGGCCAGATGCGGCGATCATTCGCCTATCGAGACCTGGAAGGTTTGGAGGTGAGCAGGGGTCCGCAGTCCAATTGGGCCGAAGGTGTCGTTCTCGGTGTCGCTGCCGGGGCAATTGTCGGCCTCACGCAGGCCGACGTGCCGGGAGGCATGCTCGGCGAAGCGATTTGCGTGATCGCGGGTTGGGCAGTTGTGCCTTGGTGGTGCTTTGGAGACTTCATCGAGAAGGCGTTGGTGGCGGGTGCCATAGGTGGTGCCACGGGCCTGGTCATCGGCGCTCTGATAAAGCGTGAGGCATGGGAATCCATTTCGCTTGCCGACGGCCGGGTCGACTTCAGTCCGATTCTCGCGCCCCGGCGCGGTCTCGGGGGCCACTTCGGTTTCGTTCTGGGTGGCCGGATCGCGTTCTGACTCAGACGTCTTCCCACGATGCTCGACCGGCGGGTGAAGCTGCGGTGCTGCCCCCGCCCATGAATCCGCTGGCGTGTCTCGGGGCCGCACGGTTGCACGTTTGGTGGAGCAAGGCTCAGATTCCTGCTGGGCTGGAACCGATGCCCGGAAGGCCGGCATTCGCTGAGGCGGAAGTTTGCCAGCGACCTCATGACCAGCCGCTCAGGGTGATTTGCGCATGGGGAGGCCGGTAATCGGCGGGAATCGGGCCTGCCAGGATCCCAGGATCAATACCCGCAACGGAATGTGAGCATGCGACCACCTGCCGGGCTGGCAAGTCGCCTTGAAGGCCGAATAGCAGAGTTATCGGGCCGAAAGGCGACTCGGGGTGAAGCCGTTCAGCGCGGATGCATCACCGCTCGAATGCTAGGGGGAGTTCGTCCGCGGGCTGCTGGAGCCGGGATCGGGCTGCTGCTCCTCTCCGTGGGCTGCGAGACGCCCGCTCCCGTGCAGGAGGCAGCTCCCGACATCGACGTCGTCGAGCTCACGGCCGAGCAGATCCAGGTCGACTACGCCGAAGGCCGCTACACCGCTGTCCAGCTCACGCAGGCGTTCCTGGGCCGCATCGAGCGCTTCGAGGACCTCTACAACGCGTTCATCTCCATGAACCCGGATGCGCTGCCGACCGCCGCCGCCCTGGACCGCGAGCACGCCTCCACGGGCCCGCGCGGCCCGCTGCACGGGGTGCCGGTGGTGATCAAGGACAACATCGACTACGCGGGCCAGGTCACCACCGCCGGCTACGACGGCTTCAGCGCGGCCGCCGGCGGCGTGGACATGATCCCCGACGACGATGCCGCGGTCGTGACACGCCTGCGCGAAGCGGGCGCCGTCATTCTCGGAAAGACCAACCTGCCCGACTTCGCCGGACACGGCACCCGCACCGAGAGCTCGGTAGCCGGGGTCACCCTGAACGCCTACGACGTCACCCGCGTCCCCGGAGGGTCGAGCGGCGGCACCGCCACGGCGGTCAACGCCAGCTTCGCCGTGCTCGGGCTGGGGACCGAGACCGGGGGGTCGATCCAGAACCCGTCTGCCGCGCAGGCGCTGGTGGGGGTGAAGCCCACCTACGGGCTGGTGCCGCTCGAGGGCGTGGTGCCGCTGAACGGAAGCTACGCGGACGTGGTCGGGCCCATGGCGAAGACCGTATACGACGCCGCCGTCGCGCTGGACGTGCTCGCGGGGCCCACCCCGGAGGACCTCGCCACCTACGCGGCGGCCGGCCACATGCCGGAGGACGGGTACGCCCGCGCGCTCGACCCGGCTGCCCTCGCGGGCAGGCGCTTCGGGCTGGTGGGCGAGGGCTGGCGCGACACCTGGCTCCCGCTCGCCGAGGAAACCGGGGCGATGTACCGCGAGGCGATCGCCACCATCGAGGAGCGAGGGGCCGCGACCGTGGAGGATCCATTCGCGGGCACCGGCTTCGTCGAACTCTACGCGGAGCGCCCGCGCGTCCCCTCCGCCTCCTCCTACGACATGCTCAACTATTTCCGTGGGCTGGGCCCCGGGGCGGCGTTCCACAGCGTCGAGGAGTGGGAGGCCCTGTCGGGCAGGTCATTCCGCGACCGCGAGGACGACGACCGTCCCCCTCCGGCACGCCCCAGCGCCACCGAGGAGGGAGATGCCTTTCAGGGCTGGCGGGCGGACATCCGCGCGCTGTTCCGCAGTGTGCTCGAGGACAACGATCTCGACGGCCTCTTCTTCCCCCAGGCCGGCGCTCCCATCGGCGATCTCGTGGAGGATCCGGAGCGTCCCGACTTCAATCCCAACAATCATCCCGAACTTCCCAGCAATGTCATAAATGATATTGGCCTGCCCGTAGTGACCGTGCCCTTCGGCTATTATGCGGACGGAACCCCCTTCGTGCTCGCCTTCATCGGAGACCTCTGGACCGAAGCGGCGCTACTGGGCTACGCGTACGATCTGGAGCAGGCCACGAAAGCGCGAACCCCACCCATGCTGAGGTGAGTTCAGACGGATTCCCCGACGGCGGACCGGAAGGACTCCACGGCATCGTCGATGCCATCCGCATCGAAGCGAAAGTCGGCGGGTATCGACCGATAGCGTGAGTCCACCCGGGCCAGTAGCGCCTGCCTGCGGCCGTCAGCAATGTCCTCATTCGTCCCGGGACGCGAAACGGAGTCGCGGAACGCCGTCAACTCGGTTTCCAGGAAATCCTCGAACCCCTGTAGCACCATCTGCTGACGGGTGAACTTC
>JAJDVR010000089.1 GCA_022826025.1 Gemmatimonadota bacterium
CCCGCGCCGCCACCGGGGCAGGTTGGACGGTCGCGGTGGAGGGGCGCGGGCCGGGCGCGCGCGGCCTGGCCGCTCAGGTGGCCGCGACCTTTCCAGTCGCGGGCGCGCGCGTGCTCTTCCCGGCCGCCTCGGGCGCCGCCCCCACCCTGGAGGAGGAGTTCGCCACGCTGGGGGCCCGCGTCACCCGGGTGGAGGCATACCGCACGGTGGTGACCCCACCCCCCGCCAAGCGGCTGCGCGCCGACCTGGCCGCCGGGGTGGACGCGGTGACCTTTGCCAGCCCGTCGGCGGTGGAGGCGGTGGACCGCGCGCTGGGCGGGGAGATGGCCGGCCTCCTCGCGGGGTTGGCCGTCGTGTGCATCGGTCCCACCACCGCCGCGGCGCTGGAGCGCCGGGGAATCAGTGATGTGCGGATGGCGGCTACCGCCACGCTGGAAGCCATGGGCGAGGCGGTGGCCGCGGCGCTCGGCGGGTCGCGGCACGCAGCGGCCGAGACCGCCGGGCGTTCTGATGCGGCTACCGGACGGCGCGGCCCCCCGCGCAACACCCTGGCGACCGCCGGCCGCCCACCCGGACTCCGCCCGTGACCTCGCGTAGCGAGGAGCTCTTCGGTCGGGCACGCCGGGTGCTGCCGGGTGGGGTCAACAGCCCCGTGCGCGCGTTCACGTCGGTCGGGGGGGCGCCCCGCTTCATCCGTTCCGCCCGGGGCGCGTACATGGAGGATGCCGACGGGAGCCGCTACCTCGACTTCATGGGGTCTTGGGGGGTGGCGATCCTGGGACACGACCACCCCGAGGTGCGCGAAGCCTGTGCGCGCGCCCTCACGCGCGGCACTTCCTTCGGGGCACCCTCGCCCGACGAGGTCGAGATCGCCGAACTCATCGCCGAGCTCGTGCCCGGCATCGAGGTGGTGCGCTTCGTCAACTCCGGCACCGAGGCCACCATGAGCGCCATTCGGCTGGCGCGCGCGGTCACCGGACGCAGCCGCATCATCAAGTTCAGGGGCGGCTACCACGGGCATGCGGACGCATTCCTCGTGGCGGCGGGGTCGGGGGCGGCTGCCCTGGGCGTTCCCTCCAGCCCCGGCGTGCCGGCGGCAACCGCCCAACATACCTCCATCGCGGAATTCAACGACCTCGCCTCGGTGGAGGGCTGCTTTTCCGCTTCGGAGGAAGGCGTTGCCGCCGTCATCGTGGAACCCGTCGCGTGCAACATGGGGTGCGTTCCCCCCGCGGACGGGTTCCTGCCCGGTCTGCGGGAGTTGTGCACCCGCCACGGCGCCCTGCTCATCTTCGACGAGGTGATGACCGGCTTCCGCGTGGGGCTCACGGGTGCGCAGGGGCGCTACGATGTCACCCCGGACCTCACGACCCTCGGCAAGGTCATCGGCGGCGGGCTCCCGGTTGGCGCCTACGGGGGCCGCGAGGAACTGATGCGCGAGATCGCCCCCGACGGGCCGGTCTACCAGGCGGGCACGCTCTCCGGAAACCCTCTCGCGATGGCCGCGGGACTGGCGGCCCTGCGCCACCTCGCAGAGCATCAGGAAGTGTACGAGCACACCGAAGACCTGGGCCGCCTGCTGGACCGCGGCTTCGAAGACATCGCCGCGTCGTCCCGGGTGCCCATCCGCTGGAACCGCGTCGGCGCGATGGGGTCCCTCTTCTTCTCCGAGTCACCGGTCGTCGACTGGCCGTCCTCCGAGGCGTCATCGAGCGAGCGGTTCAACCAGCTCTTCCACGGCATGCTCCATCGCGGCATCTACCTGCCCCCGAGTTCGTACGAAGCCTGGTTCTGGTCGGCGGTTCACGAGGAGCCCGAGATCGCCCGCGCCCTGGAAGCCGCCGCGCAGATCATCAGTGATTGCTGAATCCGGCCGGGGGGCGACGAAATGAGCGGATCCGACAACGCAACGGTCTTCGAGCGGGCCGCGCGCGGCCGGCCGGTGCCGCATACCCCCATCTGGATCATGCGCCAGGCGGGGCGATATCTCCCGGAGTACCGGAAGCTGCGCCGCAAGGTCGACTTCCTGACCGCGACCCGCACCCCGGAAATCGCGGCGCGCATCACGCTGCAGCCGATGCAGCGCTTCGACATGGATGCGGCCATCCTGTTCAGCGACATCATGACGCCCCTGGACCCGATGGGGGTGGAGGTGAAGTTCGCGCCCGGACCCGTGCTCCCCGATCCCGTGCGCACACCCGAAGCTGCGCGCGCGGTGCGCGAACTGATCCCGGAGGAGGGGGTTCCGTTCGTATTGGAGGCGATCCGCGCCGTCCGCGCCGAACTTCGCCCGGAGGCCGCGCTCATCGGCTTCGCCGGAGCCCCGTTCACGCTCTTCTGCTATCTGGTCGAAGGGGGCGGCTCCAAGGACTTCATGACCGCCCGCAGCTTCCTGCGGCGCGAACCGGAGGCCTCGCGGGCCCTCCTCGACACGCTCGGCCGCTCCATGGCCCGCTACCTGGTGGCCCAGGCGGAGGCCGGCGCCAACGCGATCATGCTCTTCGACTCCTGGATCGGGATGCTCGGCCCGGACAGCTACATGCGCTTCATCCACCCCGTGCTGACGCGGGCGTTCGAAACCGTCCGGGCCGAGACGGACCGTCCGATCATCTATTTTCCCAACCGCGGCGGACCGCTGCTGCGCTCGATGCGCGGGCTCGACGTCGATGTCGCCGCCATCGACTGGACGCTCCCCCTCTCCCGGGCCGACGTTCTGCTCGGAGGCGACCGCGTCCTCCAGGGCAACCTCGATCCCGCCGAACTCTTCGGGCCCCCGGATGCGCTCAGGGCCGCGGCGGACGCCGTGCTCGCGGAGGCGGGGCGGTTGGGAGGGCACATCTTCAGCCTGGGGCACGGGATCGACCGGCGCACCGACCCCGACCAGGTCGCCCGTCTGGTCGACCACGTGCGCGAACGTGCTGTCGGCGCGGGCTAGTGCCGCCGGGAATGAAGATCGCGGTCCTTCTCATCAACTTCGGCGAGCCGGCCGAGCCCGTGCTGGAGCAGGTCACGTCCTTTCTGGAGCGGATCTTCCTTCAGAACGCCGATCTGGAAGCCGACCGGGCCGCCCGTGCCCGCGCAGCCCAGCTCGCCGCAGCCCGCGCCCCCGACCTCGTGGAAGCGTACCGGGTCATCGGCGGTTCGCCCCTGGACCGACACGCCCGCGCGCAGGCGGAAACGCTGGAGCAGCAGTTCGCCTCGCGCGATGTGAATGCTCAGGTCCAGACCGTCTTCCAGTTCACGCCCCCCTTCGTCTCCGACGGGGTGGCCCGGGCGCGCGACGGGCGTGCCGATGTGCTGGTGGGATTGCCGGTCTACCCCATGTGCGGTCATTCCACGACCGTCGCCGCACTCGACTCCGTACGCACCGCGCTCGACGACCTGGAGTGGGACGTGCCCTTCGTCGCCGTGGCCGGCTGGCACCGGCATCCGGACTACAGGGCGTTGCGCGCGCAGCACATCCGCGCGTTCGTCGAAGAGCAGGGTCTCGACCTCGGGGACCCCGACACGATCCTCTATTTCTCCGCCCACGGCACGCCCGTGAAGTACATCACCGAGGGTAACCGCTACGACCGCTACGTCGAGGAGCACTGCCGGCAGATCGCCGGAGCGCTCGGAGTCGGGGACCGTTTCGCCGTGGGGTTCCAGAACCACACCAACCGGCGCATCGCCTGGACCTCGCCGGACAACGAAGAGCGCATCCGCACCCTGACCGAACGGCGCCTGGTGGTCGACGCCGTGAGCTTCATGCACGAGCAGTCCGAAACCCTCGATGAACTCGACCGCGAGCTGCGCGCCGAAATCGACGCCATGGGCAAGGAGATGTACCGGGTTCCGGTCCCTCACGATGATCCCCTTTTCGCCGGCGTCCTCGCGGACATTGTCGGGCAGGCGCTGGGCCAGGCGTGGGTCGGCGACTTCTCGCTGACCTCCTGCCGCTGCCGCCCGGTGCCGGGCACCTGGTGCACCAATGGCGCGCGCGACCTCCCACCCAGCCCATACATCAAGCCGAGCCCCGATCCCGAGCCGAACTCCGAGCTCTCCCCTTGATCGCCGTCGTCGGAGGCGGCATGAGCGGCCTCGCGCTGGGCCGGGAACTCGCGCTGCGCGGCCGCGAGTTCGCCGTGTTCGAGGCGGAGAGTCAGCCGGGCGGGGTGATCCGCAGCGAGCGGAGAGACGGGTTTCTGCTCGATTGGGGACCGCAGCGGGTCCGCCTCACCGCATCATTCGGCGCGCTTGTGGACGATCTGGGTCTCCAGGACGAGCTGCTTCTGGCGCCGCCGGACCTCGATCCCTTCATCTTCCGCGATGCCCGTCTCCGGCAGGTACCGCTCTCGTTGCGGGGCTTCCTCGCATCGGATGCCGCAAGTCTGGGGGGCAGACTGCGCGTGCTGCTCGAACCGTTGACCGCGGGCCCCCGCGACGACGAGAGCGTGGCAGCGTTCTTCACCCGCAAGGTCGGCCGGGAGGTGTACCAGCATGTTGTCGGACCCCTCTACGGCGGGCTCTACGGCTCCGATCCCGGGGACATGGTGGTCGGGTTGTCGCTAGGGCGTCTTCTGCGCGACATGGGAATCCGGCGAAGCCTGCTCCGTCCGCTGCTGGCACGCGGCGGCGGCCTGCGTCAGCTTCCCGCCTGCTCCTTTGTGGAGGGCATGCAGACGTTGCCGAACGCCCTGGCGCGTGCGTTGGGTGACCGCGTCCGGCTGAGCACCCCGGTGCGGACGATCGAGCGCGAAGGTGGTGGCTGGCGCGTGATCCTGGACCGCGAATCGCTGCCCGCCGAGCACGTCGTGGTTACCGCGCCGGCCCCCGCAGCCGCGACCCTCCTCCGTCGGGTCGCCCCCGAGGCCGCGTCACGCATCGCCACCTTGCGCTACAATCCCCTCGCCGTCGTAGCCCTGCGATCCGAGACCCCCCTCCGAGGGTTGGGCTTCCAGCTGTCGCTGGCGGAATCGCGTCCTCTGCGAGGCGTCACGTTCAACCACAACCTGTTCGGGGAAGGAGGGGCGAACCGGCGCGGGAGCGGCCGTGCGGACCGTACCGGCCTGTATACGGCCTACCTGGGCGGTTGGTCCCACAGCGACGTCGTTGCGGTCGACGACCACTCGCTCGGTCAGCTTGCCGCGGCCGAGTTTCGCCGATGCACCGGGTTCCCTGCCGAATCCATCGCGGCCGTGCGTCAGGTGATGCCGGCGTGGGACAGGTCCTGGTCCGCGCTCGAGAATCTCCGGCTGCCGCGCGGTCTCCATGCGGCCGCCAACTGGGAAAGCCGCCCCGGACTGGCCGGCCGGCTCGCGCAGGCCCGGTTGTTGGCGGAGAGCCTCTGACGGCGCCCCGGACTGCCTGAACGACGGCACCGGTTCCCCGCGTACCCGCGACGAGCCGCCACCCTTCCCGCTTCCGGGACACCGCCGTTACATGCCGTCATCACTCTTGTTGTCGGATCGTTACAAGAAGGGCGCATGACGATGTTGCCCGGGATGCGTTCGGGGAACGATTTTTTGGTGGAGCAAGCCGTCCCTGTCTGGAGGAGCTTTGGACTCGGAGTCCTAACTCCTTTGGATACATGGCGGTATGAGTCTTTGACATCGTTTTCGAACGGAGGTCCCGGACGTTGATTCCCTTTGTCGCAGCACTGGCCATTGCTCTGCAGGGCGCACCCGGAAACACAGCCGACGGGGAGCCTCCGGAGGATCCTCCCAGCGAACAGGATCCGTCGGGATGGACGCCCGCCGTCTCGTTCTCGTTGGAGCACAGAACCCGCTACGAGCACCTGAACAACCAGTTCCGCGCGGGCCGCGGCGGCGATGACCGGCTGCTCGTCTTCCGCACCCTCGCGAGGGTGGAGCTGGGTACCCCGCGCTTCCGGCTCAACACCGAGTTCCAGGATGCGCGCACCGATCTGGCGGACTCGGAGACGCCTCTGTCGACCAGCATCGTCAACCCGGTTGACCTGCTGCAGGCCTTTGTTGAGGTCCCTGTCGACGACCTCCTCGCGGAGGGGAGCAGCAGCGTACTGCGGGGTGGGCGGGTCACCATGGACATCGGCAGCCGGCGCCTGATCGCACGCGACAACTTCACCAACGTCTCGTACGCCTTCACCGGCGTCGACTGGCAGTGGACCGGTCCGGACGATAGCAAGCTGCGCACCTTCTTCACCTTCCCGGTGCAGCGCCAGGTGTCGGGAGACATCCTGGAGAATCGTCCCAAGTTCGACACGGAATCCGGCAATGTGCGGTTCTGGGGGGTGCACTACTCTCCCGGCAGCCTTCCGTGGGGCGACGAGGGAGAGTTCTACTACTTCGGCCTCGACGAGAGCGACAGTCCGGGAAGGCGAACCGCTGATCGCGATTTCCACACGCTCGGCGTACGACTCTACCGTTCCCCGGAGGAGGCCAGCTTCGACTATCAGTTCGAGTCGATCTTCCAGTTGGGACAGTCACGCATGTCCAAGTCGGCGACGACAGACCTGGATCATCGCGCTCAGTATTACCATGTCGAGGCAGGCTACACCTTCGCCGCCGCGGGCTCTCCCCGGCTGAAGTTCCAGTACGACTACGCCAGCGGGGACAAGGATCCCACGGACGGCCAGAACAACCGCTTCAGCGGCCTGTTCGGCTCCCGCAGCGGCGATTTCGGACCCAGCGGCATCTACGGTCTGGTCCCGCGGACCAACATCAGCTCACCCGGTGCGCACCTGAGCATGCAGCCCGGTGACGGCGTGAGCACGTTCGTGGCATTTCGCGCCTACTGGCTGGCCACCGTGAACGACGCCTGGCTGGTCGCCGACATATCCAGTCCCCCGGGGGAGGCGCGGAGCCACATCGGCAAGCAGGTCGAGGCCCGGGTTCGCTGGGATGTGCGACCGGGTCGCCTCCGGTTCCAGGCGGGTGGAGCGCACCTGTTCGCGGGGGCCCTGCCCGCGGGAGCGGACAAGACCGATCCCACCTACTTCTACGCGCAGACGACGATCTCGTTCTGACAACGCGGCCCGTCGTTCCGACGGCACCCGAGCCCGGGCCTCGATTACGAGAGCCCCGGCTCGTCTTCCCTCGGGCCTGGCCGACTCCCCGTCCGTCTGAAGGCCACAACGGCCGGCGCCTGGCCCATGCGCGGCATGGCGGAGCTTCGCTTGTGGGCCTGTCTCGCGCCCCCTACCTTGACCCCCTTGACAGGCTCATAACACCACGCCCGGGAGGCACGCCATGAAGCTCACACGACGCGACGCGATCAAGGTATCGGGGACGGCTGTCGCCGGCCTTTCCATGGGGGTGGTGAAGCCGGACCGGGTGCTTGCGCAGGAAGCCCAGGAGTTCCCGGATCGGCTGGTGGAGGGCCAGATCCGGACCCGCGCCGATCTGCCGCTGAACGCCGACGGCTCGGCGCCCGAGCATCCGCCGGGATCCGCCGGGCCCATCGATGGCGTCATCTACCGCTACACCGGGGGCGAGGCTCCCGACACCGACCTCGACTACCGCACCGCGAGCATCCGCATCGCCGCAAGCAGGCTGTCCCGCCTGCACGGCACTCTGCGCTACGAGGACCTGGCGGACCTGCCCCGGCACTCCATGGTGACCCTGCTCCAGTGCGGCGCGCCCCGGCCCACCGGCATCGTCAAGTGGACCGGCGTCCGCTTCAACGATGTCCTGGACATGATCGGCCTCGCGCCCACGGCGCACTACTGCCGCGTCATCTCCCACGACGGCTACTACACGGACGAGGAAGTCCCCACCATGCGTCATCCCCAGACGATGCTCGTGTGGATGCTCAACGACGAGCCGCTTCCTCCCGTGAACGGCGCCCCGTTCCGTCTCGTGATCCCCTTCCGGTACGGCGGCCGCAGCGTGAAGGCGGTGCAGGAGATCACCTTCGGTTCGCCGTCGCTGCCGTTCAGGGAAGTGCCGACCCGCGGAGCCTGAGCCAAAACGCCTGCCGGTCGGAGTCAACGGGACGAGCGCGTCGCTCGTGGTTGCCCCGTCGCGCTCGATGCGCGACCTTCCGCCGGGCGTTGAGACGTTTTCATGTGCAACATGCGACAGTGTGTCGGGTGAGATCATGCGAGTGACGGGTTTCTCCCTGATCCCAAAATCCTGAATGGGAGGGAGAGGATGAGAATCGATGTGAAGTGGCGACGCGAGGGAGGCATCGCGATCGCTTCGGTGCTCGGGCGAATCGACAACGCGAGCGCAGATGACTTCCGGAGTCTTGTCGAGGAAGGCCTCGACCCGGACGACGATTTCCTGGTTGTGGACATGGAGAAGGTCGCGTTCATGAGCAGCGCCGGGCTCAGGGCATGCCTGATCCTGGCCCGGAAGGTCGGGCGCGGGAAGTTCGCCCTTTGCTCCCTCACCCAGTTGAATCGCGAGGTGGTGGCCATCAGCGGATTCGACCAGTTGATCCCCGTGCACTTGACACAGGCCGCTGCCATCGAGGCAGTCGGTGGCTCCTGACCGGGCGTCTGAACCGACCCGATGAATGTCTTTCACGTTCCAGGGAGAACCAAATAATGAGCGAACTCAAGGCGATCAGCATCAAGCGCTCCATCGACTTCGACATCGTGGGCGAGAACATTCTGGACATCGCGGATTTCGCGGTCGAAAAATACGAGTTCAGGCACGAAACCACTCTGGCACCTGAGGTACGCGAAGCCGCGACGACGGCGGTCCGCGAGGCCCTGTGGGCGCGAGTCGACGAGCTGAGGCTCAAGCGGAATCAGATTCTGGCCGGCATGTTCGATTTGGCCGACGAAACCGCAAAACGGGTCGTGGAGGGCGGTTAACCAGCCGGAACAGCGGCGGCGTCAACCGGTAGTTTCACCCCACGCGCGAGACGAGGCCGTCGTCGAGCAGTTGCCGGAAGTGGTCGACGATTGATTCCGCCGCCGGACGGAAGGTCATTCCGAGAGCGTCTCTCGCGTATCGGTTGTCGAACCTGAGCGGATAGCCGATGTTGCGCCTCGCCACGGCCTGCGGGATTCGCCGCCGGGGCGCGAGCATCAGCGCAACCACTTTGGACACGGTTCGAAGCGGGAATGGATAGCCGTCGCCGAAGTGATTCCGCAGAATCGAAGCGATTTCGATCAGGCGCAGCGTCTCACTGACCAGAATGTGCCGGCCTCGGGCCTCCGGGATCAACCCGGCGCGCAGGTGACCCTCCGCGACATCGCGGACATCCACGATGGCGAATTCAAGCTCGGGGGCGCCGAAACGATAGTAACCGTTCCCGAGGTCGCGCATGATCAGGACACCCTCGGCGCTCGTGTGCCGGCCAAGGCCCGGTCCGAGAACGAGGCCGGGGTTCACGGCGACCAGATCCCACCGGTCCTGTCCGTCCGCCATCTCCCACGCCAGCCGCTCCGCCAGGGTCTTGGAGTACGAATACGGCTGGTGGTGCGCATTGCTGGTCGAGTTCCAATGGCTCTCGTCGAATCGGTCCGCCTCGATTCCCTCGAGGTCCGCGGCGTCGCCGTAGACGGCCACGATACTTGAGGTAAGCACCACGCGCCGGACGGAGGGAGTCCGGTCCGCGGCTTCCAGGACGTGGCGGGTGCCGCGCACAGCCGGCTGCACAAGGTCGCCCTCGGGATCCACCACGTCCCGCACGATCAGCGGCGACGCCGTGTGGAAGACGATGTGGCACCCCGCCATCGCGCGATCGAACCCGCCGGCCTCGAGGAGGTCCGCGTCAAACAGGGTCAGCGTTGCGGGACGACCCCGCGCGACCGCCGTCAGGTGGTCGGTCCTGGTGGGATCACCGGTGTCGCGCACCGTCGCGTGGACGTCGAAACCGCGTTCGAGCAGTCGCCTGATCAGCCACGACGCGATGTAGCCGTTCCCGCCCGTGACGAGAACCGGGCCTGGAAGCCCGGCCGTTACCTGGGTAGACATGCTCGCAACATACGGACCAGGGCTGACGGGGGGCAGGAATCGGTGGCCGTCGATGAACCCGGTCGCCTGTCGGTTGTGCACCGGGCCTGCGACATTATCTTGTAGTTTTGCGACATTCCAGCGATCCTGACATCGATGTTTGTGGACGTCAACGACGGGCGAGCCCGAAGAGGTCAAGCTGCGGAGCCAGCGAGACGCGCGAGGCATCGCGGGAGGCGGGAGCCACAATGAACTCAGGCAGGGACAGGTCGAAGGAACCCGTCGCCATCGTCGGATACGCCTATCGGATGCCGGGAGGCATCCGCACGGACGACGATTTCTGGGATCTCCTCACCAGGCGCGAGATCGTGCGGGAGCCGGTCAGCGACCGTTATGGCAGGGGCTACCAGCCGATCGGCGGATTCTCGGGCCCGGGACGTTTCGGGAGCGCGTACGAGGGTCTGATACGCGACCAGGGGGAGCAGCGGATGGATCGCAGCCTCTTCGGAGTGTCGCGCAATGAAATGGCCTACATGGATCCTCAGATCCGGATGTTGCTTGGTTGCGCCTGGGAGAGTTGCGAGCATGCCGGATGGGATCTGAGAGGACTGCGCAACAGCCCCACGGGTGTCTTCATCGGTGCCCAGGTGGCGTCAACGGCCAACTGGCGCGCGCTGTACGGCACCAACGAGTTCTCCATTCTGAGCATCGACGCTTCGATGCTGGCGAACCGCATCTCCTACCATCTCAACCTC
>JAJDVR010000101.1 GCA_022826025.1 Gemmatimonadota bacterium
TCGCACAGGCGGCGCGCAAACGCTGGGTCGGGGGTGGGGAAGCGGAGCCGCAGGTCGTCGCTCACGGCGGCGGTGGAAACCGTCGCGGGCCCGCCGTCCGGCAGCCCGGGAGGCAGCCACCAGGCCGGGAATGTCGTCATCATGATGGGCCGCGGAGGGCGGTCATCAGGTGGTCCATCGCCAGCGAGCAGCCGCGCGGCTCCGCGCCGGGGTTCCGGCCCAGCACGCGGAAGCCGTGTCCCTCCGCCTCCGGAGGCTCTACACCCAGGTCCTCCGTGAGCACGCAGCACACGGAGCCCAGGTTGGCGAGGTCGAAGTGGCACAACAGCCCCTCGCGGCCGGGAGGAAGCGGCTCCAGCGTCGCCGGGTCGGCCACGCGCGTGCGCACCCACGGCGGGGGATGGTGCAGACGCGCTCCCCCCGTGAGCACGGGCTCGTAGAACTGGGAGAGCAGCTCCGTCATGCCGTACTCGTTCACGATCCGGTGCGAAGGAATGCCGAGTCGGCTGTCGATGGCCGCGTAGAGCTCCTCCCTCGGAACGGCGCGGCTGCGTCCCTTGAACCCTCCGGTCTCCATCACCCGCGAGCCGTCCGGCAGCCGAAAGCGGGTGCCCTCCTTCGCCAGGGCATCCAGCAGGTGGACGAACGCGAAGGCGGTGCCCACCACCAGTACCGGATCCCCAGCGCCCTCTGCGTCGCCAAGGGCGGATCGCAGTCCGTGCTCGTCCAGCCTGCCGTCCCTGTCCACAAGATAGCGGGTCTCGGGCGCCAGTTCGGCTTCCACGACGCCGATCATGTGGCTGAGCGAGGAATCCGGAACTTCGCGCGGGGACGGGATGAGCGAGACCATCGGCAGGCCCGCGCCATCGGGAAGCAGATGCGCCTCGAAGTTGGGGAGCAGCGAGGCGTGGTAGAGCGACAGGTCGGGGACGCGATGTTCTCCGCGCTCCGTCCCGCCGCCCGTGGTGCCGCTGGTCCGGAAAACGGCCTGCGCGGGCCCCCGGGAGACGAGGCCTCGCTCCCGGAATGCCCGCGCAGGCACCGGTGGCAGGTCCCGCCACGAGGACCACGAGCCCGGCTGAACGCCGCGCGCCGCGCAGAAGCGGGCGAATGCCGGGTTGCGCTCCCACTGGTGTGCGGAGACCCGGCGTGCGAGGTCGTCGAAGTCCGCGTCGGGCAGGGGCGTGGCGACCCCCGCTCCCATGACGCCGGTCAGATCGTCACGGAGCCGGGTGCCGTTCATCCACCCCGGGCGGAGGCACGTCGAACTCGTCCGGGCTCCAGGCCTCCCGCCACGAGGATCTTGTGTTGCAGCCGGCGCGACTCCTCGTCCACGAATTCCACCACTTGGTCGAGCCGCCCCCGGGCCTCCTCGTAGGCGTGCCCCGGGAAGTCATCGCCTTCGGCTCCGGCGAGCGCCCCTTCCAGCGCATCGATTTCCCGGTGCGCCTTCTCCAGCGCCCGCCGCAGTCGATTTGCGGCTCTGCGCGCCTCCGCTTCGGCCTGTGCCATCTTCGACGCTCCCTGAGGATGTGGCAGGTGCTCCATCGGTACGCTCCAGCCGCAACAGCGTTCCCGCGCGGGCGTCCATGCCCGGGAAGTCGCCGCGCAGGTGTCCCGGAATCAACCGGACGACCGTCTCTGGAGTTATATGTTCAGAGCCTGGATGTTTCCCGGGTCGGAGCCGCGAAAACCGACGATGTGAAGAAGATGTCCGAACTCGAAACGCTCTCCGCCGGAGGCGGGATGGCCGGCGAAGGCAAGCCCGTCGACCTGGCGATCGTGGGCGCGGGACCCTGCGGCCTGGCGGCGGCGAGCGCGGCCAGGGTCGGAGGCGTTTCGGCCACCGTCTTCGACCGCGGGTTCATTACCGAATCCCTCATCCACTACCCTCCCTACATGACCTTCTTCTCCACGGCGGAGAAGCTCGAGATCGAGGATGTGCCCTTCATTCTGGCTTCCGGCAAGCCGACGCGCCGGGATGCCCTCGTCTACTACCGGCGCGTGGTGCGGCATTTCGCGCTGGATGTGCGCCAGCATGAAGAGGTGACGGCGATCGAGGGGCAGAGGGGGGACTTCGTATTGCGCACGCGCCGCCGTGACGGTACCCGCGCCGGATACCGCGCCCGCGCCGTGGTGATCGCCACCGGCAGCTTCCACGAGCCCAACTACCTGGAGGTTCCGGGAGAAGACCTGCCCAAGGTGCACCACTACTACAGGGAGCCCGATCCCTACTACGACCAGGACGTTCTCGTGGTGGGCGGCCGCAACTCCGCGGTGGAGGCCGCGCTGGAACTCTTCCGGGCCCATGCGCGGGTCACGCTGGTCCACATCTTCGACGGGATCGACGACGGCGTGAAGCCGTGGGTGGTTCCCGACATCACCAACCGGATCAGGTTCGGGGAGATCGCCACCCATTTCACGACGCGGGTTGCGGAGATCCGGCAACGCAGCGTCGTCCTGGAGCACCTGGAGACGGGCGAGATCACCGAACTCGCCAACGACTGGGTCTTCGCCATGACCGGATGGCGGGCTTCACCGCTGCTTCTGGAGAGCGTGGGCGTCAGAATCGATGAGGAGACCGGCATTCCCTGCCACGACCGCGCCACCATGGAGACCAACACCCCCGGGATCTACATCGCCGGCGTGCTAGCCGCGGGCCACGACGCCAACAAGATCTTCATCGAGAACGGGCGCTTCCACGGCGGCCTGATCGTGGACCACTTCAAGGCCTCCCGGGACGGCTGACCGCGGTCGAGGCGCGCCTGCCCCCTCAGTTCAGGTCGCCCCGCTGAAGCTCCCAGCCGCCGTCCCCGAGCGCCCGCACCCCGGCCGGTGCTCCGTCCGGGCTCCCCAGCCGAAGCTCGGCGGGCGGGACGACCTCCCGGCGCACGAAACCCAGCGCGATGGTCTGCCCGAAGGCGGGCGACAGGGCCGCGCTGGTAACGTGCCCGACCGGTTTGGCCTGCCTGTCCGAGTACAGGGGAGTCGCCGGCGCGGGGGTGGGCGCATCGCCGAGCAGGAGGCCCCGCAGATGGCGGTTGACGTGGCCGCGGTCGCGGATGCGCACGATCACTTCCTGTCCCGTATAGCAACCCTTGCCGTGGTCGATGGCGCGCGCGTCGATGCCCGCTTCCGTGGGGATGGTGCGTTCGTCCATGTCCAGGCCGAATTCGGGCCGGCCCGCCTCGATGCGGAGCGTCTCGAAGACGCCCATGCCGGTCGGCGCCGCGCCCAGGCGAACCAGCCCGGCACCCAGGCGTGCGAGCGCAGCCCGGTCACCCAGAATGTCGAAGGCGGGCAACCGGACCTCGGCGAGGCGCGCAACCAGGAGGCCGTCCGGCGGCGGGCCGGTGAGGAGGCAGCCGTCCGCGTCGAGCGCCGCGACCTCGCCGGAGGCGATCCCGAGGGCGGCCTCCACCATCCCGGCCGCGTCCGGACCGGCGACGGTGACGGTCCCGGTCGTGTCGGTGACGTCGTCGACGAAGGCGAACCGGGGCGGCAGGAACTTGCGCAGATGGGCCAGGAGGGGCGTGTGTCCGGCCGCCGGCAGGTGCAGCCAGAGGCCGTGGCGGTCCTCGCGCGTGCCCCGCCAGGCGACGACCATGTCCGTGACCATGCGTCCCTTGGGGATGAGCACGGCGCTGTAGGCCGTGCGCCCCGCGAGCAGCCCGGAGGCGGTCGGCTCCGGGGGTGGAGGGACGCTGTTGGTGAGCACGCCGCCCAGCATGCGCACCGGCGCCCGGCCAGAGACCGCCAGCCGGCTGCGGTGTGAACGATCGAGGACGGCCGCGGAGCCCACGGCGGCCTGGTACTCCAGGTCGGGCCGGCCGAAGTGACGGGCCGCCGGCCGCCCGTGGTGCCGCCCCATCACGGCGCCGGGCGCAACCTCGAGCGTCGGCGGGGTCAGTGCGTCGCGACCTCGGGCGCGGAGGACGAGCCGCCGGGGGCGAGCAGCGCCATCGGATCGGCGGCCTCGACCGGGTCCTCCCCGAGTCCCAGCCCGCCCGCGAATGCCACCCGGATGACGTCGTCGAGGCCGTCGACCCGGTGCAGCACCAAGTCGGCGCGCACCTCGTCGGAGAGGTCTTCCAGGTCGGCGTGGTTGTCGGCGGGGAGCACGATCTCGTGGATTCCGGCGCGCACGGCGCCCAGAATCTTCTCCTTCAGGCCGCCGATGGGGAGCACCCTGCCCGTCAGCGTCAGCTCGCCGGTCATGGCCACGTCACGCCTCACCGGCCGTCCCGAAAGCGCCGAGATGAGCGCGGTCGCCATCGTGATCCCGGCCGAGGGGCCGTCCTTCGGCACCGCGCCCGCGGGCACGTGGATGTGCACTTCCTTGTCCAGCACATCCTCGGCGGACATCCCGAGACTCCGGTGATGGCTGCGGGCATAGGTCAGTGCCGCCCGCCCCGATTCCTTCATCACGTCGCCCAGCTGCCCGGTAAGCACCAGCTTGCCTTTCCCCGGCATGACGCTGGCTTCCACGAACATGATGTCGCCGCCGGTGGGCGTGTAGAACATTCCGGTGGCCACGCCCACCCGGTCTTCCTCCGCCATGACTTCGGGGTGCACCCGCGGGCGGCCCAGCAGCTCGCGCACCACGCCCTGGTCCACGAGCACCGTTTCGCATCCGCCGCCGGCGATCCTGCGCGCGACCTTGCGCGCCAGCTTTCCGATCTCGCGTTCCAGCTGGCGCACCCCGGCCTCGCGCGTGTACTCGCTGATCACGTTCAGGATGGCCTCGTCCCCCAGCTCCATCTCCTCCTCTCGCAGCCCGTTTTCCTCCAGCTGTCTGGGCAGCAGGTAACGCTTGGCGATCTCCAGCTTTTCCTGCTCGGTGTATCCGCTGAAGTCGACCCGCTCCATGCGGTCGAGCAACGGGGGCGGAATGCGGTCCCAGTAGTTCGCGGTGGCGACGAACAGCACCTCCGACAGGTCGAAGGGGATGCCCAGATAATGGTCGGTGAAGGTCCAGTTCTGGGCCCGGTCCAGCACTTCGAGCAGAGCCGCGCTGGGATCCCCCTGGAAGGAGACGCCCAGCTTGTCGACCTCGTCGAGCAGGAACACGGGATTCTTCGACTTCACCTGGCGCATCCCCTGGATGATGCGGCCCGGCATGGCGCCCACGTAGGTCCGCCGATGGCCCCGGATATCCGCTTCGTCGCGCGCGCCGCCCAGCGAGATGCGCACATACTTGCGGCCGATCGCCCGGGCGATGGACTGCGCGATGCTGGTCTTGCCGACCCCTGGCGGGCCCACGAAGAGCAGGATGGGTCCCTGGCCGCTCGAGGGCGGTGATGCAATGGCTGGCTCGTCGTCCGCGGGGGATCCATTCCGGGCGGCCCCAATCTCGGCCTGCTGCCCGGCTTCCTCCTCTGCCGCGTCCTCGTCTTCCGGCTCTTCGGGGTCCGGCGCCCGCTCCGCCTGAAGCTTGCGCACGGCGAGGAATTCGAGGATGCGATCCTTGACGTCCTCCAGCCCGTAGTGGTCTTCGGCGAGCACGTCCGCAGCCGTTTCCAGGTCGATCTTGTCCTCGGTGCGATCATCCCAGGGCAGTTCCGTGATCCACTCGAGGTAGGTGCGGATGACCTGGTATTCGGCCGATTGAGGGTTGGTCCGTCCCAGGCGCTTGAGCTCCCGCTGAACCTCGGCGTGAGCGTCATCGTTGAGCCGCAGCGCCTCGATCCGCTCGCGCAGATCGTCGAGCTCGGCCTTCTCGTCCTCATCGCCCAGCTCGCGGCGGATCTGCTTCATCTGTTCGCGAAGGAGCATCTCGCGCTGGCGCTCCCCCAACTCCTCCTGCACCCTTGCCTGGATCTCCTCCTGCGCGCTGAGCCGCACCAGTTCCCGCTCCACCGCCACGAGCGCCTGGCGCATGCGGTCCTCGTCGTCGAGCACCTCCAGCAGCCGTTGCTTCTCGGAGGTCTGCAGGTCGAGGTAGAATGCTACCAGGTCCGCGAACGCTCCCGGTTCGTCCACCCCCTGAATGAGCTGGTTCAGGGATTCGGCCGGGACGCCACGCCGGGTTCCCAACCCGGCCGCCCGGTCGCGCAATTCGCGGTCCAGGGCCTGGAAGGCGGGATCCTTTTCGCTGCGTGGCGGGATTCTCTCGAGGTCCAGGACGATGGCGGCGAGCATGGCCTTGCCGCGCTTCTCGTAGGAGAGGACCTGGGCCCGCCTGTCCCCCTGCACCAGGAGCTGGATTCCGGCCCGCACACGGTGGGTCTGAATGACCCGCACCACCGTGCCGACCTCGTACAGCCCCTCGGCGGTCGGCTTGTCCACGTTCTCCCGCTGGGCCACCGCGAGGAGCTTGCGATCTCCCTCGAGGGCAGCCTGGACAGCCTCTATGGTACCGGGTCGACCGGCCGAGATGGGCACCGCCACCCCCGGGTACACCACCGTGTCCCGCAGCGGAAGGACGGGTAGCCTGTATCGTTCACCCACGGATCCGACTCCTTGTCGTTAGCCCTGGCGAGACGGGTGGTCTGCCCCGCGAAGCCGGCCCTGCCTCGGGCCGCGACGCGATTGACCTGTCAGAAAGGCAGATGCCCCGGCTTCCAGGCGGTTCGCTCGCCTTCCATGTCAGACGAAATGCATGGTGTCGGGCCCAGATGCACGAATCGGGCCTGACATAATGGCCGACCTCGTGTGCCGGGACTGCCATTTTGGCAGACCGGGTTCCGCACGCGGGGAGGCTGGCAGGCTCCGTTCGCTCCCCCTAGCTTGGCGCGGCACGCGCGTTTGCGCCAGCCGAACCGAGCCGCGGGAGGGAGGATGCGTCCATGCTCAAACCGGAATGGACGGCCGTGACCGGACGATCCACCGTCTACGCGCCCAGGAGCGCCGCCGCCACCAGTCAGCCGCTCGCCAGCTGGGCGGCGATCTCGGTGATGGAACGGGGCGGGAACGCGGTCGATGCGGCCGTCGCCGCCGCGGCGATGCTGAACGTGGTCGAGCCGCACATGACGGGGATGGGCGGCGACATGTTCGCGCTGCTGTGGTCGGCGGAGGAGGGCCGGCTGGTCGGGCTCGACTCGAGCGGACGGTCGGGGTCGGGCATGTCGCGCGAGGCGCTCGCGGCCGCGGGGCTGGGAGACGTGCCCGCGAGCGGGCCCCGATCGGTGACGGTGCCGGGCGCGGTCGCGGGATGGGCGGCCCTGCTGGAAAGGTTCGGGACGATGACCTTCGCGGAAGTGCTCGCGCCGGCCATCCGGGTGGCCGAGGAGGGCTTCCCCGTCACCCCCATCATCGCGGGTCAGTGGGCCGCCGCGGCCGACAAGCTGCGCGCCGACCCCGGGGCCGCAGCCACCTACCTGGTCGGGGGACGGCGCGCCCCGCGCGCCGGGGAGTGGTTTCGGTCGCCGGAGCTGGCCGCGAGCTTCCGCCTGGTCGCGGGCGGGGGGGCGGACGCTTTCTACACGGGTGCCCCGGGCCGGCGGCTGGTGGACGGGCTGGAGGGGCTGGGCGGCTTCCTGACGCGGGAGGACCTCGCCGGCCACGAGGCGCGCTGGGTGACGCCGCTCTCCACCGATTTCGCGGGGCACACCCTCTGGGAACTTCCGCCTGCGGGGCAGGGGATCGCCGCGCTCGAGATGCTCCGAATCCTCGAAGGGTTCGATCTCGGCGTCATGGGTCACAACAGCCCGGCCTACCTGCATCATCTCATCGAGGCCAAGAAGCTGGCCTTCGCCGACCTCGCGGGCCATGTGGGCGACCCGGACCATATGCGGATCCCGCCCCGGGCACTGCTCGCCGACGACCATGTGAACTCCCGCCGGGCGCTGCTGAACCGGCGCGCGGCCGCCGACCGGGTGGACCCGGGCGCTGTGGTCCCGGAGAGCGAGACCATCTACCTGTGCACGGCGGACGAACACGGCAACATGGTGTCGTTCATCAACAGCCTCTACGAGGGCTTCGGCTCCGGCGTGGTGATCCCGGGAACCGGGTTTGCCCTCCAGAACCGCGGCGCCTGCTTCACCTTCGAGGAGGGGCATCCGAACCAGGTCGCGCCCCGCAAGAAGCCGCTGCACACCATCATCCCGGCGTTCGTCACCCGCGGCGGGGAACCGTGGCTGGCATTCGGTGTCATGGGCGGCTCCATGCAACCCCAGGGACACGTTCAGGTGCTGCTCAACCTCCTCGTCTTCGGCATGAACCTGCAGGCCGCCATCGAGGCCCCCCGCTTTCGCCACACGGCCGGACGAGATGTCGCGGTCGAGGGAATGGGCCGCACAGCAGAGGTCGCGCTTGCCCTCATGGGGCATCACGTGATCGATCCGTCGCTGACCTCCTTCGGGGGAGGACAGGCAGTGATGCGCCTGGAGCGCGGTTGGGCGGCAGGGTCGGACCCGCGCAAGGACGGGATGGCGGTGGGGCGCTGATGGACCGGTTTGAACGCCTTCCGCCCTCCGGCGTGGCGCCTCATCCGGCCGCGACCGTCGTACTGCTGCGCGAGCACGCGCCGGGCTTCCAGCTCCTGCTGATGCGGCGGAACCGCTCCGCCGGATTCGTGCCCGGGGCCTACGTCTTCCCCGGGGGGCGGGTGGATGCACAGGACGCCGATCCCGCGCTCGTCATGCGCCTGGAGCGGCTCACGCCGGCGGAAGCGGCCAACCGACTCACCCTTCCCGGTGGGGATCCGCCCGCCATCGCGTACTATCTGGCCGCCGCGCGCGAGGCCTTCGAGGAGGCAACGGTGCTGGTCGCCCGGCCCGGAGGGCGATTCCTGCCGGACACGACGTCGGGCCGCGCGCACCTGCTTCGCCTGCGCGAGCACCTGTTGGCCGGCGTCATGGGATTCGCTGAGGTCCTGGACGATCTGGGCGTGGGTATCGATGGGGCCGCCCTCGAATACATCGCCCACTGGATCACTCCCGAGGCCGAAACGCGTCGCTACGACACCCGTTTCTTCGCGGCGCTGGCGCCCCCGGGGTCGCGCTCGGCGCCTGACCCGCGCGAGATGACCGATTCGCTCTGGCTCTCCCCCGGCGACGCCCTCGACCGGCACCGCGCGGGGCGGCTTCCGATGATCTTTCCCACCATCCGCACGCTGGAGCAGCTGAGCGCGTTTTCAACGGCGGACGCGGTGCTGGCACACTACCGGACCCGCGACATCCCCATCATCATGCCCGCCCTGGTGCGAACGGAGGCCGGGGTGAAGGTGAGCGTCCTGGACGAGTAGACGCGCTCCGAATCAGCGTCCGTCCATCTCCAGGCGATGCACGCTGACGTACTCGACGCCCAGCTCATCCCGGTATACCCCCGCCACGAGACCGTCACGGATGGCGGTCACCGTCATTCCGCCCG